>JBDLRR010000231.1:0-4520 GCA_039799985.1 Pseudomonadota bacterium
CCGAGGGATGCCTGCCGCAAACCCGCTTCGTTTTGCAAAAAGCACTTCAACGTCATTTGTCGATGATCGTTGTGGTGAACAAGGTCGACCGACCCGATGCCCGCGTGGAAGAAGTTGTGGAGTCCATCCACGATCTGTTCCTTGAGCTTTCATTTGAAGACCATCACCTCGACTTCCCGGTGCTCTACGCTTCAGGACGGCAAGGCTGGGCGAGCAAGAAGCTCGACGTCAAAACCGAGAACCTCGCAGATTTGTTCGACACGGTGCTGGAACACGTTCAGCCACCGCGCATCAAGGACCAAGGTCCTGTGCAAATGCTCATCAACAATTTGTCATACAACCCCTATCTGGGTCGTTTGGTGATTGGTCGCATTGAGCGTGGAAGCCTGACCACAAACCAGAACATCGCGGTTCTGGGCGAAAACGGCCGCGTGCAAACCTGCAAGGTTGTGAAACTGCGTGCCTACCGTGGTCTCGAGCAGGTCGACGTCGACAAAATCGACGCTGGCGACATTGCTATCGTTGCAACGGGCCTGACTGATTTGGCAATTGGTGACACCATCTCGGACGCTACAACACAAGAAGCACTCGAGCGTATCCAGGTCGACCCACCAACTGTGAGTGTTGAAGTTTCGGTCAACACTTCACCGATGGCAGGACGCGAAGGCAAACCACTCACAAGCCGCAAACTTTATGAATTCCTCACAAAAGAAGCGATGCACAACGTTGCGCTCCGTATCGAGGAAACAGAGACACCCGAAGTCTTCTTCCTGAAGGCTCGCGGCGAGCTTCAGATTTCTATCGTGATGGAAAATTTGCGCAGTGATGGCGGCGAGTGCATGCTCGCGCGCCCCAAGGTCATCACCAAAATGATCGACGGTGTGGAACATGACCCTATCGAGCGAGTGGTTGTTGACGTTCCCGAGTTCTCGGTGGGCGTGGTGACCGAAAAACTCTCGCTGCGCAAAGGCCGCATGACCAACATGCAATCGATTGGCGCTGGCCGCACGCGAATCGAGTTCTCGGTGCCCACCCGTGGATTGCTGGGTTACCGCAGCACGTTCCTGACTGACACCAAGGGCGAAGGGATCATGTCGAGCTATTTTGAGGGATGGGAACCACTCAAGACGGGTTTCCTGGTTCGCCAAAATGGAGCACTGATCGCCGACCGTAACGGAAAGACGACGGAATATGCACTCCACGGTCTGGAAGATCGCGGTCGTTTGTTCGTTCGCGAAGGTGAAGAAGTCTACGAAGGAATGGTCGTCGGCGAGAACAACCGCGACAACAACCTCGACGTCAACGTCATCCGCGAGAAGAAGCTCACCAACATGCGTTCGGCGGGAACCGACGACAGCACCAAGCTGTCGCCCATCGCAAAGATGTCGCTCGAGTCTGCTATCGATTGGATCGACGAAGACGAGTGGATCGAAATCACTCCCAAGAGCATCCGCATCCGCAAGCGTGTGCTGCAGGCCAACCTGCGCAGCATCTCCAGAAAGTAATTTTCTGTTCTAACCCCGGCCGGTCGCCGCACCCGCCGGGGTTTTTGTTGCAACCATTGAATGCATTTGCGGGGCTTCGCGTCATGGCAATTCATCCTCAAACTCAGGCGCTTCTGGGCACACTTCATTCACAAGGCCTGGATCTTTCTCCCCATCACAAATCTGCGTTTGAAAAATTGTCTGACGAACATCCGTCTGGAATTTCGTTGGCGCAAATGGAAACGCCAATGATGAAGCAATTCCGCGAGGCCAAAGACGCAGTGGCCGATGGTTTGCTGTTTTTCCGCATGGGCGACTTTTATGAACTTTTTGGTGCCGATGCGATCATCGCTGCCGAGGTTTGCCAACTCACACTCACGAGCCGTGATCGCAATTCCGACAACCCTGTTCCCATGGCCGGCGTGCCAGTGGTCAATCATCGGGTGACTCTCAAAAAGGCTCTGGCAGCCGGATACAAAGTTGCTGTGTGCGATCAGCTTGAAGATCCAAAACTGGCCAAAGGGCTGGTCAAACGTGACATCGTTCGCATTGCAACGCCTGCTGTTCCTGGCGACCTGGGTGAAGACGACGATTCATCATCTCCTTCAGGCACGTGGTTGGCATGTGCTGTTCCAGGCTCGACGGGCCAATGGGCATTGGCATTTGTTGATGTTTCCACGGGTACATTCAAATACACCGGGCGACTCGTCTGGACTGAGCTCGAACAAGAACTTTTGACCATGGGACCTCGCGAAATTGTGGTTCCCGGGGCACATGTAGAGCGATTGACCGAATTTGCCCGAACACGCTTCACTCTTGTGCCAAGAGTTTCGCCACTTCCCGCATGGATAATGAGATCACCTTCAGATGCATTGCGTTTGTTCGAAGACTTCTTCGAACTGCGCAAGCTCAATGAATTCGGAATTCCGGCCATCGATGGTGCGCTGCACGCCATAGCGGGCGTCATGAATTACCTGAAAGAAACCCAACGCGGCGTCGTCAAGAACCTCACAGAAATTGACTACCACGATGTTTCGCGCCACCTGGTGCTGGATGATTCGACCAAACGCCATCTCGACTTCTTCGTCACCACATCCGGTGAACGCAAAGGGAGTCTTTTCAATTTCTTGAACCAGTGTGCAACCGCCTGCGGTGCACGTTTGTTGGCGCAGAAGTTAAATTATCCAGAAAAATCGGCAGCCATTTTGCGCATTGCACATGATGCAGTTGAGGCAATTTGTTCAGCCTCAAATGCCGAACGCGAGCTTTTCAATGAACTTCGCAGCACTGCCGACCTCGACCGCCAGCTCAGCCGCGCGGCACAAGGAAGCATCGACTCCAAAGGACTTGCATGGGTCGGGCAGACGCTGGCGCGAACCCCGACGATTGCGCAGATGATGAGAAACATCAACGGCAATGCGCAGGGCGTGGTTGCGCTGGCCGACGAACTCGATACGAGTGCAAAACAGCTCGCATCACTTTCGGATGAATTGGCACGCGCTCTTGAAAACGAGCCTGCCCTCATCCCGGGAAAAGGTGGAAAGATTTTCAAGACGGGTTATCACCCTGAACTCGATGAACTCGTCGACCTCGAAGCCAATTTTGAAGAGAAAATAGCTGCCTTGGAAGCGCATGAACGTTCTGTATCGGGAATCCCCACCCTGAAGATCGGATACACCCGCGCGTTTGGTTATTACTTTGAAATCTCCAAGGGAAAACTTGCGCAAGTTCCGAAACATTTTGAACGCAAACAAACCTTGGTCAATGGCGAACGGTTCATCACCCCAGAGCTCAAGGAACTGGAAGAAAAGGCCTTGTCGGCCAGCGATAGACGCACCTCAATTGAGCGTGAACTTCTGGAACGACTTCGTTTGCGCATCATCGACGATGCCGCTGCATTGACTGCGGTGTCGCGCGTCATTGCCCAGATCGATGTCTGGAGATGCTTTGCTCAACTCGCAAGGGATCACCGTTGGTGCAAACCACAAATCGTTGACGCCCAGGTGACTGCGTTGGAACAATGCGTTCACCCCATTCTTGCCGGAATGCGGACGACCGATACGAAATTTGTCGCGAACGATGTTCTGATGGGCGACACTTCGTGCATTCCTGCAAATCATTTTGGTTCTGCAACCGCGAGAAATCACGTCTTGCTCATCACGGGACCCAACATGGCCGGTAAAAGTACCGTCATGCGCCAAGTTGCACTGGCACACACACTTGCTCAGATGGGTTCGTTTGTTCCGGCAAAGAGCGCAACGCTTGGAGTCTGCGACAAGATCTTTACTCGTATTGGTGCAGGTGATTTTGCCCTGCGCAACCAATCCACGTTCATGGTCGAAATGCTCGAGACAGCCCAGATGTTGCGCTTTGCGACTCCTGCAAGCCTCCTTTTGCTGGACGAAATCGGTCGAGGCACATCAACTTATGACGGCTTGAGCCTTGCATGGGCGATTCTCGAAGATCTGGCAGATCGGGTACGGGCGCGCGCACTTTTCTCCACACATTATCACGAGCTCGTTGAAGCCGTTGAGTCGCGCAACAATGTTGTGCCCATGAAGATGGAAGTCGTCGAACAAGCGAATAAATCCGGCAGCAACAACATCACCTTCACCTACCGATTTTTGTCGGGAGCCGCGGGAAAGAGCTACGGAATTCACGTGGCGCGCCTGGCAGGTATCCCCGAGAACGTGGTGGAACGGGCAGGCGCGATTCTTAAAAACTTGTCTTCGCACGATAGATTGGAAGCTCCCGTTGCCATACCATCCGTGACTCCATCGGAAAGCACCCGTGGCGCCGCAACTCCGACGACTTCGTTGGAAGACACTCCTGCCGCAGCACCATCGATAAATCCGCTTACAGAACTTTTGCGCTCGATTGATCCCAACGAATTGTCACCGCGTGACGCTCTTGAGATCCTTTTCGATCTTGTGTCGGCCGCAAAAAATTCACGACAACCAGCTGCAACCACCAGCATTGCCGCTCAGGCAAAGCGGCAGAACCGTAAGAAGCAGTGGGACCCACAGGTGTTGCCTT
>JBDLRR010000232.1:0-6265 GCA_039799985.1 Pseudomonadota bacterium
CTGCGGTTGGTTTTTGTCGACAACCAAGGTGGGACCTTGCTGACCGCAAGACACAGCCAATGGCAGCCACAATGCGAAGATCAGTTTCGAAAAAACTTTTCGCTTTCGCGGGTCTACAAACGACATTCAGCACCACCTCCGCCCATTAGAATACGTTTCGGAATGATTCGATAAATAGTTTAATTTAACCAAAACACCAACCACACAAACCAACTTGACCAAGACCCAACTCACAGTCACAATTGGCAAAAATGTGGAGTGAACGATCATGAAACTGAGCCGCCTGACCCCCACCAATCTGTCGTTTCTCCTATTGGTCCTGAAATTTGGGGGAATTTCAGCAAATTCCGCTGCCGCCGAACCTCAGATTCCGTCGCAGGGAAAGCAAGATCCCTCCAAAACCACAGGCACAACAAAAACCGAATCTCCGGTGGAAGCCCTCGAAACTCGCAACAAAAAATTTCAATCGCTCGAGGCCTTTTCGCGAGTCCTCAATCATCTCGAGACAATGTATGTTGACGAAAAAGCCGTGGCCAGTGACGCTCTCATCGAACGTGCCCTCAAAGGCATGGTTTCATCACTCGACCCACACACCGCTTATTTGCCGGCTCAGCAGCTCCGAGAATTGACCAACGACACATCAGGAAAATTCGGCGGTATTGGAGTCGTTCTGACACAACAAAACGGACGTCTTGAAATCATTGAAGTCGTTCCTGACACTCCAGCATCCAAGGCGAAACTTCAGCCAGGAGATGTGATAGTGTCGGTCGACGGTGTGCAGATCACAAAAAGCAATATTGAAGATGTTCTCAACAAGCTACGAGGACTTCCCGGGTCGACCGTGCGCCTTGAAATTCAACCAGCACCCGAAGCAACCGCGGGCAAAACAACGCGTCCGCCTCTGCGAAATCTGCAGATCGTTCGTGAAATCATAAAGAGCACAAGTGTCGTTCACCAAAGCCTCTCGCCCGGCTACGTCTACATTCGAGTTGGAGTGTTTCAGGAAGATTCAAGTGATCAGGTCGACAAAGCCTTGCGAAAATATGAAGCCGAGAACAACGGCAAGTTGCGCGGACTCGTGCTCGACCTGAGAAGCAATCCGGGTGGCTTGTTGGATCAGGCAGTTCGTATCACCGACCTCTTTCTTGATTCAGGAATCATTGTTTCGACAATCGGCCGCGATCGTGCGCGTCAAGAAGTCGAATACGCGACCAAACGTCACACTCACCCCTACATGCCGCTCGTCGTTTTGGTGAACGAAGCATCTGCGAGTGCATCCGAAATCGTTGCCGGTGCGCTGCAGGATCACAATCGAGGACTCATCGTCGGAATGCCGACTTTCGGCAAAGGCAGCGTCCAGTCGATTATTCCACTGCCCAATGGAGCAGGTCTCAAGATGACGGTCGCACGTTATTACACTCCAAATGGACGAAGCATCCAGGCAAAAGGCATTACACCTGACGTCACATTGCCCGCCAACCCAAGCGCGCGGGCCGCCTTGAAAGCGAATGCCAATGCTGCTGCCAACACTGATGTTCTGAAAGACGAAGACGCCCCGACGAATCCATCGCCGCGGGGTGGCCGAAAAGAGGTTGACCTGGAAGGCCACATTGAGGCGGCCGACCTTTCAAACTCGCCTTCAAATCTGGGTTTTGCGTCTGACATCGACAAGTGGCCAGCGAATTTGAAAAACGATTACCAGCTCAAAATGGGTTACACATACCTTCGCAGTTGGGCGAGATTCGCACAAAACTGAAGAAATGGAGCGAACAAAAATCACCCATCACGCCTCGTGGATATTTTCCCATTGGATGATTTTTTTTAGTTCCGAGAAGAATTTGAGTGATTAACCTTCGCGCTCATCTGTTGCCACATCTGACTTTTGAGATTCTTGCACATCAGCAGACCTCGGACGCGGAACGGGGCCATCTTGCCCCGCAGTACCAGGGCGAGGACGCGGACCTTGTTGGCCATCGCGCCCTTCTGCGCGAGGACGTGGACCTTGTTGGCCATCGCGCCCTTCTGCACGAGGACGAGGACCCTGTTGGCCATCGCGCCCTTCTGCACGAGGACGCGGACCTTGTTGACCATCACGCCCTTCTGCACGAGGACGTGGACCTTGTTGGCCATCGCGCCCTTCTGCACGAGGACGTGGACCTTGTTGACCATCGCGCCCTTCTGCACGAGGACGCGGGCCCTGTTGGCCATCGCGTCCTTCAGGGCGAGGTCGTGGCAAGCGTTGAGTATCACGAGCTTCGACGTTGTTGAGATTCTCTTGCCCCTGGCGTCGCTCCTGCTTGTCTTTTTTGTCGCCGCGCTCACGTTTTTCAAGTCGTTCTTTATGACGCTGGGCTTTGATGAATCGTTCCATTTTTTCAGACATATCACGGCCGGATTTTTGTTCGCGCGGCGAGCGATAGTTGTCATCAGCCAAGGGAATACGCCGGGTCAATGCTTGTGCGTTTGGGGCTTGGTCAATTTCCGCCGCTTCGATCTGCTGGGGTCGAGCCAAAACAGCGCGCTCCAACCAATCAAGCTCGATTTTGAGCGTATCAACAGAGCTGTAAGATGTTTCGAGAAAGAAATCTGCCGCCTCGTAGGAATCCTGCCGCTCCAAAAGGAGTTTCTGCAAGCGTTCGCTCAATTGTTCCTTGGACTCACAATCAGCCAAAAGTGGTCGCTGTGACTTTTGCGGCCACAATCTTTCGACAATGACACTGACCGGTGCCGTCAGCAAAACAATGCATCCCAACTGGCGCGCAAGAGCCAGCGACCTTTGACTGACCAGCGTACCACCGCCCAAAGCAATCGTGCAGCGCTGCCTTTTGAGCAAGCGCTCAAGACACTCTGCTTCCAATTCGCGAAAGCGCTGTTCACCATCTTGCTCAAAAATATCACTGATTGATTTTCCGGCGAGCCGCTCGACGTATTTGTCCAGCTCGACAAACTCTGTGCGCGACATTTGAGCATAACTCTTTGCGAAAGTGGATTTTCCGACCCCCGGAAGCCCGGCGATCAAAATATTTCTAAACCTCCGCTGCCCTGCCGCGATCATCACCGGTCCTTTCGATTGCCTCCTGAAAAAGGGGCTGTTAGAACTTCTAACTGTTTCCACAGTTCTTTTCCAGCATGAGGTCACGGAAGATGCCCGCGGCAGACAACAAACGCATTGCACTTGATTGGACAAAAGCCCACGATGTTGTTCCCCTGGAACGAAATCTCAACGATTTGATGCCGCAACTGATTGCTGCAAAACGCTCCCTTGCAGGTGGAAGTGGAAAAGGCTCGGACTTCATGGGTTGGGTGAATTGGGTTGAGGATCAAGCCCCAAAATTGCTCAGTGACGTGAAGACTCTTGCCGAGCGTATCGCCTCGCATTCCGACGCCCTGGTGGTGATAGGAATTGGCGGGAGCCTTCTTGGGACAAAGGCTGTTTACGAAGCACTGACCCACAGCTTTACAATTGCAAATCCAAACCAATTTCAACGCAGGCCAGTCTTGCTCTGGGCAGGCCATCATGTGGCTACCGACGAACTCAGCGAACTTCTCGACCTTTTGGATCAGTTTTCGCCCAGCCTGCTTGTGGTTTCCAAGTCCGGCACGACAACCGAGCCTGCACTCGCATTCCGCATCTTGAAACAATACCTGGATGATCGCTTCGGTGCCCGGGAAGCCTCGGCAAGAATCTATTCCATCACCGATCCGGAAAGCGGAACACTGCTCAAACTTTCGAAGACGCACAACTACCCGACGTTGAGTATTCCCCGCAATATTGGAGGGCGTTACTCGATTTTCACTGCCGTGGGTTTGCTTCCATTGGCAGTTGCAGGAATCGACGTCGGAGAATTCGTGGAAGGCGCCCGTCAGGCTCGCTCTGACACCATCAGCGAAAAAAATGAAGCACTGGAAACGAACCCTGCCCTCTGTTACGCCGCCATACGCAATGCGCTCTACAAAGATGGCTACAAGATTGAAGCGCTTTGCCACTGGACTCCAAAATTGCGTTCTATTGGTGAATGGTGGAAGCAACTTTTTGGCGAGAGCGATGGCAAAGGCAACACAGGTTTGTTCCCTGCAAGCGCCCAATTCACAACAGACCTGCACTCCATGGGCCAATACTTCCAGGAAGGCGAAAGACATCTTTTCGCAACCCACTTGCGGGTTCTGGATGAATCGTCGCTGAGCCGGGGCGCACAAAAGCGCAAAGTCAGAATCCCTCAAGCTGGTCTCGCCGATGGCTTCGACTACCTGACAGGACAAAACCTTGAACAGGTGCAACATGAAGCCATTTCCGGAACCAGCCTTGCGCATGCCGATGGCGGCGTTCCGACGCTCATCTGGGACATTCCCGAGTTGTCTGCATTCTGGTTGGGATACTGGCTGTATCTCAATATGTTTGCCTGCGGTGCTGGCGGACTTGCGCGTGGAGTCAATCCTTTTGACCAGCCCGGTGTTGAAGCCTACAAAACAAACATGTTCGCGTTGTTGGGAAAACCCGACATGGCGGAACAAACCGTTCAAATCAGGGCCCGCCTTGAACGTGGACAGCGTCTGCGCAGTCTTGGACTCACCCAGAACAGATAACCAACCGTCTTGCACGTCTGGAGATACATCATGAATTGCAGCAGAGCGCTGCGCCCGCTGATACTTTTGACTTGCGCGTTCGTCGGCTCTCCGGGTTTCGCCGCCAAGACAGCGGCGACCAAAAATCCGGAGCGTGCCCTGAAACTTCCTCCGGGTGCAACGCTGACGGCAGTGGGAAAGGCCATTGAAGGCACACCCGATGTCTACAGGTTCAAACTCGCCAACGGGATGAAGGTTCTCATTCTGCCCGACAATCGAAATCCATTGGCAACATTGCGCATCAAACTGGATGCAGGAAGCAATCGGGAAAAGCCCGGAACCACGGGTCTGGCGCACTTTTTTGAGCACATGATGTTCAGAAAAACACAGGTGACGCCCGAAGGATATTATGATCGAATTCTGGCGGGCGTTGGTGGACGAGGAAACGCCGGAACCAGCACCGACTACGTCGTGTATGAATCGAGCTTTCCCGGACCAGCACTCGATAAACTGTTGACGGTGGAAGCCCAGCGATTCAAATTTCTGGACCTTCAGGACCCCTATTTCACCACAGAAAAAGGCGCTGTCATTTCTGAACGTCGCTTGCGATATGAAAATGATCCTCTGCAGCGAGGCCAGGAAATCCTGCGCAAGGCCGCCTATCGTGGAACGCCATACGAATGGCTCACCATTGGAGCCAAAAAAGACGTCGAATTGATGTCGATCGATGAAGCCAGAAGTTTTTATCGTGACTTCTACACGCCGGACAATGCCCAGCTATTTCTTGGCGGTCCGTTCAACGTGGAGACGGCTCTGCAAAAAATCAATGATGCCTTTGGAGACTGGCAAGGCAAGATCAAGAACAATACCGTCAGACGCGCTGAGCGCCCCGAGCAGGAAGTTGCTGGAAAAGAATTCGTATGCAGCGAAAATGTTTTCGAGGAACAGCACAGCATTGTTTTTCCGTCGACCGACAACTCCTATCGGGCGGGAATTCTGACCCAGGTTCTCATGCAGATTCTGAATGACAATCCCGATGGAACCATTCAAAGACGCATGACGAAGCAGAAACTTGCGACTGCCTTTGCGGTCTACAAAACGACCTGGCAGAAGAGTTCGCAACCCTACGCGGCTTGGTTCAAACTCAACAAGCAGCAGTCCCTGGAAGCGGCCAGAGACTACTTTTACAAGGAACTGCAGACCGCACTGTCTCGCCCAATCACGCAGGAGCTCAAGAATGTGCTTCTGAAGCAGCAGGAAGTTGAAGAATCTGAAGTGGCTCAAAAGATGACGAGCCTTGTAGAATTCTATGAATGGAATGAGTTCTTCTACGGCGACTCTCGAGTCTCGGGTCAAACCAGAAAAATCATCGAAAACCTGACGACCAAAGAGTTTCAAAATTGGGGTCGGGATGCTTTTTCTCCGAAAAAAGCTTTCCGCACAGGTGTCACAGCACCAGGCAAAGCAACGCCGTGCAGCGAATTTGAAAAAACCGCATCACTGCCGAAATGAGAAATCCAATGAACAAGCAGAGTCACCGTTTTTTCAATAAAATGAAAATCCTCTCAACGAAAAAGAAAACATCATGGGTCCTTTTGTCGAGTGTGCTTGCACTGTCAACCACGTCGGCACTCGCACAGTCGGGTGGTTCCAGTGCGCTCACCAATCAAAGACCCATGGTCATCAGCAAACCTGTGCCCCT
>JBDLRR010000233.1:0-4543 GCA_039799985.1 Pseudomonadota bacterium
AGAATCCTCAGGTTGGCTGGAGTGAACGTCGAGACGACTCTGTCGGCGACCAAATTTGGCAAGCAGATTCAGTGGGCAGAGCGCACCGGTGCAAAGGCGGTCGTCTTTCGCGGTGAAGAAGAACTCAAAAACGACACGTTCGCATGCAAATGGCTGGCAACCGGAGTTCAGGAAATTTTCCCGATGGCAGATGTGGAATCTTTCATCGGTAAACTGGACCTGCCTTGAAAAAAAATCGGTCAGAATTTTAGAAGAGAGCTTTCTACTTCAGCGAACCCTGCATCAATCTCCCACTGGTCTGAGGAACGCGTGTGCGTCCCCCGCGAGAGGTTTTGCCCTTTTATTTCAAAAACAGCGTTGTATGCCGTGAAGCAATGGGATGTATGGTGTGGGAGACCTGCATTTGGTAGAATTGTTGTGAAAAGGATTTTTTCACTGAGCAATCGTGAGGGGCTGTTATGGATTTCCCTGTTACGGAAGGCGTGCCGCTTTCGCCTGTGGAAATAGAGTTTGTGGAGCAGATTTGGAAAACGGGCAAAATATTGTGGAGACGTGGTTCATGATAAAACGAACAAAGGCCGAGAATTTGGAGAGGGCGGTATTGAGCCTTGAGAAGTCGTTGGCTTCCCCCGTGACGGAGGAAAGGGACTTGGAGGGCATCGTGAAGTCATTGAATACTGCTACGAGTTGTCCTGGAATTCTCTGAAAGAAAGTCTTGTGAATCAGGGGGCCGAAGCGCAGCGACCAAAGGACGTTTTTCGCAAAGCCTGGCAACTTGGTCTGCTGAAGCACGGTACAGAGGCGTCGTGGCTCAAAATGATTGAGGATCGAAATCTTACCATTCACACTTATGATGAGTCTTTTGCACGTGAAGTGGTCGAACGTATTCGCAATATCTATTTCGAGGCTTTTGTGTTTATACGCGATTATGTTTCGAAGCAGAGTTGAATTTGTTGAATTGGTGCCTTGTCGAATACATCAAACACTGTTTTTTGAATCATGGGTGCCTGTGAGCTCGGTCAAGCGTGCGGTAAAGAGAGTGTGTGCCCATGGTTTCGCCGTCACAATGTCTCCATCAACAACAACATCCTCGTCAATAAAATGCGACGTGGAAAAATGCGGAGCAAGGTCAATTTTCCTTGACCCCAGCGCGACCTGCGAGAGTTTTCAGAAAATTTGAATACGACCACGATGTGACGGTAGAGTCAATTTTAGAGCACCACGACTAATGAGCGTGAGGATCTTTAAATGGGTTAGAGGTCTACACAGATAAACTCACCAGGAGCAACTTGATCGAAAAACTTCAGCTTTCCACCTGCATTGAGCTCCGAGCCGGTTGCAATAGCCCGAAATACCAATTGAGTCTGTGCAAGATTTTTGTAGCTCACTCGACGCAAGAAAATTCTCAATTTCAAAAAATCGGATTTACGGCGAGCCATAACCTCGATAAAATCAGAATCTAGATCTCTTTCGTAGCCCGACTCGACAAGAGAAATATTAAATTTTTCAGAAGGCGCGGAGGAACAATCCTGAACAGGTCGACCAGGCAGAGTACACAATTGATTTTTAGTGATTAAGACGTTTGTCATAGCTCCCAATTCGCCAGCCACATAACAAGAAAAATTTCCCGCTTTTGAAATGTTTGAAATTTTTTTACCACCAGTTTGCGACACAAAAACAAGAAAAATCAAACCTGAAGCGAGCTGCGAAGGCTTATGTGTTATAAATTTTGACCTATCATATTGATTCATTTATTTCCCTCCGAAAATTTCAACAGGTTTTCGAAAGCTTAAAATAGACCTGGAAAGTCTCCAGTTCCACAAAACCAAAGTGAGAGGTAATTGGCCTCCTACGCCCCTGCATTGTCTGGACAAGTGAGAAATTTAAGCGCTGGCCCCGGCAGGAGATAGAAATCCCCGCTTGACTATGAGCGAGATTACGACAGGCGATAATCGTTAGCCATTAGCAGAAACATTTCAATGTCAAGTCCTATATTTCGTTTTCGGTTGTACTCTTGATGACTTGCAAACGGCTGTTACGCACAAGGTCTGGGACGAATTAGGCCCATTGGTACGATGATCTCCGTCGCTTTGGTGGAGTGCCGGGCAGTGGATTCGGTATGGTTCTTGAGCGATTGCTCGTGTGGATCACCGGAATGGGTAACGTTCGAGATGTGATTCCGTTCCCACGTGTTCCGGGTGTGTGTAAGTTCTGAATTCTGGTGCATCTGATAAGTGATTATCGCCGGGATGAGTCCTTAAAGTAGCAAAAATCCTGGGGCATTTATCTTTTTGACTTTTTAATGAGAATTAATTATCAGCATTCCTTCTCCGGTTTTTGGAGGGGGCTCTCCGCTGTGCTGCGCCCATTTCAAAACCGTTCAGCTTTCACCTTTTCTTAAAATGAAATCGTCGAGGTGTTTTGAAATGGACCATTCACTGAATCCTACGCGCAGAATTTCTTGCCTTGTCTGTCCTTTCGCCTGGGTGATTTTGGGAGTGTTTCCCCAAATTGCTGTTGCTGGCGGTAAAGGGCATGCCGCGCATGAGCACGGTGTTGCGACCGTGAATGTCGTTGCAGAAGGAAACGGAGTGACCATTCAGCTGGAAGCACCCTCCGACAGCATCTATGGATTTGAGCATGAAGCCACAAAGCCTGCCGACGTGAAGAAGCGTGATGAGGCGATCGAGAAGCTCAAGGCCAACGCTGACAAAATGTTTTTATTGGACGCCTCTCTTGGTTGCAGAGTGGCGAGCAGTGAAATCAAGCCCTTCGTTACCGAAGAAAAAGAATCCGCAAACGGAAGTAAAAAAGGACACAAAAATCATAAACAAGGGACTCACAGTGAGGTGCATGCGACATTCAAATTTGAATGCGGCAAGCCAGTGGCAGGAAGCTCACTAAAGTTTGCAGCACGTTCTCACTTCAAAGCGCTCCGTACGTTGAAAGTCCAAGTCCTGTCTGGTGAAAGACAGAGCGGAAACACATTCAAAAATGACAAAGGCTCAGTCCAACTTTAAGGTTCAGCAGAGGAAAATCATGGCAAACCGCTTACCCGTCACTGTGCTCTCTGGGTTTCTAGGAGCTGGTAAAACAACGCTTTTAAACCACATTCTCAATAACCAGCGGGGCATGCGGGTGGCGGTGATCGTCAATGACATGAGTGAGCTCAATATCGACGCCAAGCTCGTAAAATCGGGCTCGCTCGATGTGAAGCGTGCTCAAGAAAAGCTCGTTGAGATGAGCAATGGTTGTATCTGTTGCACACTCCGCGAAGATCTCCTGATCGAAGTGCGTAAGCTCGCGGAAGAGGGAAGGTTTGACTACCTGGTGATTGAAAGCACGGGAATTTCAGAGCCCCTGCCCGTGGCAGAAACATTCACATTCACAGATGATGCTGGTCAGTCGCTGTCGGAATTTGCTCGCCTGGATACACTTGTTACGGTTGTGGATGCCTTCAATTTCCAGCGGCAGTATCAAGAGGGCCAGCTTCTTTCTGAAGCTGGGCAGGCGCTCGACGACAATGACGAACGCAACTTGTCTGATCTCCTCACTGATCAAGTTGAGTTTGCCGACGTGATTGTCCTCAATAAATCCGATTTGGTGGGGCAAAATGAACTCAACGAGGTCCTAGGGCTTCTGAAGAGACTGAACCCGGAAGCGAAGATCATCTGCACTCAAAACTCCAAAGTTGATCTCGCGGATGTGTTGAACACCGGACAATTTGACTTCGAAAAAGCCTCTCAGTCTGCAGGGTGGCTTCAAACTCTCCGTGGTCAAGAAAAATCCGAAAAAGACGAATACGGATTTTCAAGCTTTGTTTATCGCGCACAGCGACCTTTTAGCACACAACGTTTTGCCCAATTTATCGAAAACGAATCTGAGACGATCGTGCGTTCGAAGGGTTTCCTCTGGCTCTCCACCCGCAGCGATTGCGTTGCCCAGTGGGGGCAGGCCGGTGCGAGTTGTCGCTTGGAGCCTGCAGGAATTTGGCTGGCACTCACTCCTGAGTCTGACTGGGTGTTGAGTCCGGATGAGCGCAAAGAAGTGGCTGCCACGTGGCATCCTGTGTGGGGAGATCGGGCGCAAGAGCTGGTTGTGATCGGCAAAGGTATGGATGAGCAAGGAACGAGAGCTCAGCTCGACGCCTGCCTTCTGACAGATGAAGAGATGGCGCGCGGGGAAATATTTTGGGCGAGCGAAGCCGATCCCTTTCCACCTTGGTTTGCCCCACCGGAAGAAGACGGCGGGTTGGATTGTGCAGAGGATTCGATTTCTCATAGGCAATCGGCCGTGATTCGTCTGCTCACCGCCGATCCCACTGCTGCTGCGATGGAAGGTTTTCATTTGGCACTGCAATATCGTGAGACGGGGCGTGTTCATAACGCACTGCCTTTGTTCAGAACCGCGATCCAGGCATTGAAGGATTTTCCGGAAGAGCGCTGGATGCTCTGTGATGCATACAATCTGTATATCGTTTCACTTCTTGAAACCAACGATGCAGCGCGTGCGCGCCCCATGATCCTCGAGGCTCTAGCGCTCG
>JBDLRR010000234.1:0-3196 GCA_039799985.1 Pseudomonadota bacterium
GCCACAGTTCCCGCAGTGGCTCTGAGTCTTTGCCTGCAATTCGGAACAATGAGGTCAAAACGGCGCGACCTGTTGTTTGGAAAAACTTTGTTGACGCGTCCATTCCTTCACGCACTTCAACCAAAGCTTTGGCCATTTCCTCTTCAGAAACTCCCTCACTCCAAAAGTCCCATATGACCGCGCGTGTGTCGTGCAGGGAGAGAATAACATCTCCCGTTCGGCCAAATCGTGCATAGAATTCTCCCCCCGGATCAACAATCAAAACCTTCTCGCCCGCGAGGCGCCGTGATTGCAAAACCTGATTGATAGCGTTCGTCTTTCCTGTCTGAGATGCTCCACCTATGCCCAAATGAAGACCCATTGTTTCATTACAAACACGAATCTTTTGCCGTCCCAGAATGACATCATGTTCTCGAAATGAATGAGGCCTGGCGGGGTTCTCAACAGCTTTACGGATGAGTTTCGAAAGAGCCTTTGAACTCACCAAAGACTGCTCACCCTCACGCACTTGCTCTGAGAGTTTTGAGTTTGCGCAAAGCCATGTGCGCATCCAAACCCAGAGCAAAATTGAAAGGCAAGCCACTCCAATCGCTGTCCAGAAATACAACGAATGCAAGCCTTCGTGGCTCCTCCAAGTCGCCACAAACTGAGACAGTTCTTTGATCTCTTTATCACTAAGCCGGAGCAAACCTTCTTGAGTCTCAATGTGTTTGAATTGGTGCCAATAAACAGAGCGGCCTGTGAGTTTTATCCATTCTGGCAGACCTCCTGAAAAGGTGTTTTCGATCAGAACACCTGTCACCAAGAGCGATGTTGCCGCACCGATCAACAGGGTTGACAGGGTATCTTTCGAACCATTTTTTATTCTTTTGAGCTCGCCTGCGTCTGAATGGAGAACACGGCTCATCGCTGCTCCTCGTTCATTTTTAAGGTTCTTGAGCGCAAAATTGATTCTTGTTTGCGAACAAATTCATTGACATCGGAACGGGTTTTGTCAGGATCTGGAAACTCATCAATCATGGCATTGAGCCTATAAAGATTTGCTGAACTTTCGCGGAAAACCTCTTTTACATAGGCCAAAATGACTTCAATCTGATAAGCGTTGCTTGAAAAAAGAGAGCTCATCATCTCTTCAAGGTTGATGTTTTTTTCGAGAACAACGTCTAGTTTTTGGGACAGCGTTTCGTTCTTCATTGATGCATCAATGATGTCTTGAACGACCTTCGATTTTGAGCGTCCTTTTTCGTCCGCAGTTCGTTCAATCCATTGCATCTGAGATTTTGTGACCGCCAAATGAATCGTGTGATTTGCAGGCATGAACGAGCGCTCCTCTCTTAAAATTTACAATTTTGCGGGAAGCACCCCGCAATGCGCGAATGCCTTACTGATTCGATGCGTTTCGGTTGCTGAGGTGCTTCCGTGCGCCGCAGGGGAAGCACCCCGTTTGGGTCTTTTGCAGCACCCTGAAACCTCTGTGTGGCAATGGGTTCGACGAATCGAGGTGCTGCCTGCCGGTGCCACCCGAGGTGGCGTACTGTGTGCCGCGAGAACCTGAACAAGGTTTGGCGCGCGGCGTGCCTTCGCACGCTGCGTGACAAGCCGCAGTGAGGGTGAGCAAGGAGGGGGGCCGGGGTCTCCCCGGGCATTCTGCCTTCGCGCATTTATTGTCCCCCGCCTTCACTGCATTTGCGCGATGTCCAGTCTTTGAAGCCTTTGTCTTTGCCCACAAGCAAAGCCAGGTGCTCAACAACGGCATCCTCTTTCACGGACGACCCGCTGCGTTCCGACATGTACTGGGCATACTCCGTGATGAGGTTTGCGGAAGTCTCCTTGATTTCAAACTTTCGGGTCACCACCTTGATGATGGGTTCAATCGACAGCAGAGGTCGGTAGGTTCTTGGACTGCGTTCATTCTTTGTTTTCATTTTTTCCCCTTCTGTTTTTCATTTTTGTCGATGATTGATTCGCGAATTGTTGAATTACAACCGACCACCCGCGCTGGCTCTGGCTGCTCTGGCCGACCCCACAGCTCCGCTGCCCGCTCCAACACCTGCAGCACTAGCCCCTGCCTTCACGGCCAAGACATTGCGGGCCACGCTCAGACCCTTCACCGCAAGAGAGCTGGCCAGTGAACCTCCCAAAGCCCGTTGGTAACGAAACACTGCAAGACCACCGGCAGCCGTGAGTGCAGTCAGACCAAGCTGCAAAACGAAGTAGGTGGCCTGAACCCTCGATGCGTAGGAGTCGATGACCTGCGCCCCGACAAGCACCAGCGGATCGCGCCGAAGCGCGCTCATGGCCGAAATGGTTTCAGGGGACTGGGTGAGTGTGACTGTGGCTTGGTAAAGAAACGTGGACAGAGGCTCATAGGCCGTGACAAGCAGAAGGCACCATCCCCAAGAGACCATCATGTTTGTGGAGCCAAATGCCATGCGTGCCGCTGCCACAAGAAACATCAAGGCCAATATGCCTTTGGCAAATCCGCGAATGGCAGGCAAAAAGACATTGACCTTGGTATAGAGTGCGGCGATCTCATTGCGACTGTCTGCCGCCTCGTAATCTGTTCCCGTGAAAGGTCGGATGGTCAGATTCATCAATCCAGCCAAGGATGCCATCCGCGATAGGCCAACCCACGTGCTCGTTCCCAATGCGGGAGCGTTGTCAGGATTTTCCAACAGAGCTGCCTCAGAGACATTGTTGTATGAGAGCCCGGCGCGGGATTTCAGATAATCCGAAACGCCTGAGGCAATGACCTTGTTTTTGAGAGCCTCGCTGTCGTCAAACCCAAGTGCCCGCATAACGGTGTTGTTGCGCGCAGCCTCTGCCAAACTCACAAGCTTTGAGCCAGGTGTTGAAATTCGGGCGCGAGCCCACAATTCCAATTGTGCGCGCAGCTTGGAATGCAGTCCGAGACAGTTGTCTTTGCGCAAATCGAATTGACTCGAAAGAGACGCAAATGCGATCTGACTCGATGCAGTACCCGACTTTGCACAGCTCTCGTACAAAGAGTCTATGGTGGACAGGATTTCCGGATCATCAATCGTATGCCGCGCAGCCTCATGAAGAGTCCGGACCAAAAGCCGAGGTGACTTCGCGTGTGCCGTGTCACCAAACACGCCCGCCACTGCTTTTGAGACACGCGCGGAAAGGCCGTTCATCCCTTCAGCAATCAAGCGGTAAAATTTTAACCCTTGTG
>JBDLRR010000235.1:0-6483 GCA_039799985.1 Pseudomonadota bacterium
ATTGCGTGCAAAAAATCACCAAAGAGTCCGGCGCAGATCGCATTCATTGGTCAAATCGCTGAAGACTATGGTTTGCCAAATCTTGCCAGACTCTGCTTTTACTCAGTGCTGATCGCCAAAGACACGCCATTGGAGTTGGCAAGCAAGACCGCAGCACATTGCGTCGCACAATACGCCTCGCTCTCGCTCAAGGAATGTCTCAAGACGACGTATTTGAATCACGCTGGAAACCCTGAGATTCGCTTTTGCCAGTTGCTTTGTGAACTCACGTTGTCAACTGTTGCAATTCGCCCCTACATGGAAAGAAAAAACAGAATCCGTGATGCTCTGGCACGAAACCAGGCTGCGGTTGCCCTGCAATTGATGCAGGAAGCCCTGCAGGAAACCAACGATGACGCTGAAATCCATTTTTACATGAGCGAAATGCTTTCTCGCCTGGGACTGACCGACAGGGCAAAACATCATTTCTCGATGATGTATGAACTCGATTCTTTGAACGTTGAGTCGGTTCTTCGTTACCTTAACTTCCTCATCAAAAATAAAGAATTTTTCTCGACCCAGGAAATTGCACGCAAAACCAACGAAATCCCTGGACTCACACCCCAACAGCGGAGCGAACTGCACTGGGCACGAGCGAGCGCATTGTTGGCCGTCGGAGAAACCGAGGAAGCCAAACAAGAAATCGACCGTTCCTTGAAAACAAATCCTTGGAGCACCCAATATTTGATGGTTGCTCTCAAACTCTCTGTGCCAGCCACAATTAAAAACAACGATCCTGGCTTCGGCGAAGTGGCACTCACGATATTGGAGGCGCAACTTTCCTCCGGAAGCCAGAATGGATTGGCCGATGAACACCTGAATCAGCTCCTGGAGCACGGCAAAAAATGCCTGCAGTCGGGGCTCAGTGAGTATGCATTCGTACTTGGTAAAATCCTCTTCATGCTCAATGACAAGAGCGAAAACGTCATTGAGTTCTTCAGCAAGGTGGGAGCAAGTTACGAACCCAGATTGGCGGCACAACAAACACTGATGTTGCTGCAAAGCGGCAGCAAGCAGTGGTCATTCTCCCACCTGGCCGTTTGCATCGCACGAATTTATAGCCAGGCCCTTGAATGGCCTCTTGTGGACGAATGGCTCGACATTGCCGTCAAATCCGGAATTGAAGAAAAGCAGGTCCGCTCAAAGCTTTTTGAGTTGGAAGCACTCAAATTGGCCTTGCACGGTACAAACTTCAGAAAGGCTCAAAGTCTTCTCGAAGCAGCACTGGACATCTACGACGGATCCCAAAAAATCCCAGCAGACACGGGCGTGCTTCACGGATATCTGATTTTGGCGCAGGGCAACATCAAGGCTGGAATCGAAAAAATGCAGACCTGCATGGGCGAAAACAGCTCCATACAAAGTCTGTACTTTCTTATCAAAGGCTTGGAGCGTGCCGGGCGCTTGTCGGGCTCGGAATGCGACAACATTTTGAGATTGTACAATTTGGCCCCAACAAACCTCCTGGAGCAAAAATTGATCGAAGAGATCTACTGTACAGTGGGCTCTTGCAAAACCGGGGTCCCGGTCAACCTTGCCTGCTGAGTGTCAAGTTGCCACAGTGCGCGTAGTGAAAAGCCGCGCACTGTGAGACGATTGCCCTCGACATCAAGGAAGGCAATATGGCACTGCGAAAAAGACCATCTTCACGTCAAAAAGCATCGCAAAACATTGCACAAATCAAAACGATCCGCAGCAGGGTGAGCCTTGCACCAGAGTGGTGGATCGGCAAAACTCACGTTCTCATTGACATGGACGGTACCCTGATTGGTCAGCCTGGTGCCCTGTTTCACAATCTCTTTGCCATTTTTGCCTTGCTCAGACTCAAAGGTCTCGCATCATACAGCGAACTCTATCGCGCGGTGAACAAAACAATTCAAACCGTTCTTTCGCCACATCAATTTGCCAACAATGAAGATGCGTTTTTTGAAACTCTCGCACGTGAACTGAATGTGACGCGACAAAAGCTTGAACGTTTTGCGGGACGCTTCTTTGATTCAGATTATCCATTTATCTGTCTGATACTCCATTCCGAGCCACATGCACGCAGACTGCTCGATCTTCTGCATGCCACAGGTCGACACGTCACACTTGCGACAAATGCGATTTTTGGTCGGCGAGAAATCGAACTGCGACTCAAGGCCTCGGATCTTTATTTACATGACTTCGATCTCGTGACTTCGTGGGATGTGATGAAGTCGACAAAACCACACAGTGCCTTTTTCGAAGAAACTCTTAAAAAAATCGGTGGAACCCCGGAATCGACAGTCATGATCGGCAACGATCCCTTCTACGATTTGCCCGCATATCAACTGGGCATCGAAACGCTGCTTGTGGGACAACGACTTTCCATCGGCGACATCGCCGACTCACTCGAAGCGTCAATGAAAGCCAGCGAAAGTTGAATCACGCTTTCAGGCGCCCCCGCAAATAAGGCTCGGCGATCAAAATGGCCAATGCGGCAAGCGCGTGCTGTATTTGTCCGGAACGCGCCATCATCAACGCCTCCTCAATCGGAACTGTCCGCAAACGAATCACTTCGAAGGGATCATGATGTTCCCTGGGAACCGAGAGCGGCTGACAATCAAACGCAATAAAATAAGTAATCCGGTTGCCCTGGATGGCTGGGTTTGGCGCAAAACCAGGCAAAGAAAGCACGCGTTGGCTTGTAAGGCCAGTTTCTTCTTCCAGTTCGCGTAAGGCGGCCAAGGTCAGATCTTTCTCGCCCGGGTCCACCGCACCCCCGGGGGTCTCGACCGTAATTGTATTTGTACCAACGCGATGCTGTTCGATGAGAACCACATGCCCGTCGGCAGTGACCGGCACCACGTTGACCCAATGAGAACACCGGATCGTGTACATGGAGCGCCGGTGAACCCCATCCAGACTGGTGGCTTGCCTTGATTCCACTTTGAAAATCGGACAACTGAACGCCTCTTCGGGCTCGCTCAAAGGAAATTTTTGAAGCTCGGGTGGGTTGTTTTCGGAGTTGGACATTTTCGATTGCCTCATTTGTACATCGGTTCATTTTGCCAGTCGGAGCAAGTCGGTGCTATGAAGGCCCGATTCTTTTGACTCGCCCTCACGACGGAGGCTCCCATGGCACTCATTTCACTTCGCCAATTGCTCGATCATGCAGCTGAGAATTCATACGGAATTGCCGCGTTCAACGTCAACAATCTTGAACAAATTCAGGCGATCATGGAAGCCGCCAAGGAAACCAATAGCCCGGTCATTATTCAAGCCAGCCGCGGCGCGCGTTCCTATACCAACGACGTCTTTCTTCGCCACCTGATGTTCGCGGCCGTCGAACTGTATCCGGACATCCCGGTTTGCGTCCATCAAGACCACGGCAACTCGCTGACAACCTGCCTGTCCGCTATCCGCAATGGCTTCACCAGCGTGATGATGGACGGCTCTCTCATGGAAGACGGCAAGTCGCCTGCAAGCTACGATTACAACGTCAAGATCACCCGTGACGTGGTTCGCTGCGCTCATGCAATGGGTGTAAGCGTTGAAGGCGAGCTCGGCTGCCTGGGCTCACTCGAAACCGGAATGGGCGAAAAAGAAGATGGTCATGGTTTTGAAGGAAAACTTTCACATGACCAACTCCTCACCGATCCTGATGAAGCTGCCAGGTTCGTAGAAGAAACCAAGGTCGATGCGTTGGCTATTGCCATCGGCACCAGCCATGGTGCTTATAAATTCACTCGCAAACCCGATGGTGGCATTCTCAACATCGAGCGCATCAAAGCCATTCACAAGAAGTGCCCCAATACCCACCTTGTGATGCACGGCTCGAGCTCGGTTCCGCAGGACCTGCAGGACGAGTTCCGCAAGTACGGTGGCGAAATGAAAACAACCTGGGGCGTGCCCGTTTCTGAAATCCAGGAAGGCATCCGCAACGGCGTGCGTAAAATCAACGTCGACACAGACAACCGCCTTGCAATGACAGTGGCGATCCGCAAGGTTTTCAAAGAAAACCCCAGCGAGTTTGACCTGCGCAAGTACATGGCTCCCGCTCGCGCAGCGATGCAAAAGGTGGTCGCAGAGCGCATGGTTCAGTTTGGCCAGGCGGGTCAGGCAAGCAAGCTCAAACCTCTGGGCCTCGACGTTATGGCCAAGAAGTATTTTTGAGTTCTTCGCGTAAACCCGAGAGGGTTTCGAGCAAATAACTCACAACATGACGAGGGCCAGCCACGATGTGCTTGTCGGCAAGAACATCGAACGGCTGGCCTTCGTAATTGACAACAACTCCACCCGCTTCGCGCACAATCAATTCTCCGGCGGCCATATCCCAAGGCGACAAACGCGACTCAAAAAAGCCGTTGAAAATTCCACGGCCCGTGAGTGCCAAGTCCAACGCAGCAGCACCATTGATGCGCATGCCCAGGATTTTGTTCTGCAGCGTTTCGATGCAGCGGATCACACCATGCAAACTTGATCCCTTGTTGGAGCTGAACCCTGTGACCAGACTCCACCGCCTGGGCTCGTCGCCGGCTGAAACTGACATGGGCTCATCGTTCACGAATGCCCCCTGCCCTCTGGCCGCAGTGTACAGGTCGCCTGTTCCGGGCTGATAAATCGCTGCCCGCTCGCATTCGAAACGAGGTCCATTCATCCGTCCGCAGGCAACCGAGATGCAATGAAAAATATTGCCCTTGGAGAAGTTGGTCGTCCCGTCGATGGGATCCAAAATCCAGACGGCATCACCATCCTGTGGCGCTTCGCCTCCCCCTACAGTGGTCCAGCCGGATTCCTCTCCCAAAATCCAATGTGACGGAAAAAGCTTCGCAATTTCAGCTTTCAAGAATTTTTCAGAGGCCAGATCCGCTTCAGTCACCAAGCCCAAATCGCCCGCTTTTTCATCAACCCTGATTTGCCGACGAAAATAATCGTTTGTCAGCGTGCCAGCTGCCCTGGCCAGTTCACCAATGGTTGCCCGGGTGGGCAAGTTCGCTGCGGAAAATGAAGTGTTCGAGCTCGTCATGACACAAATCTCCTGTTGGATGCCTTCAATTGACGCGGCTTTCCATGATAGGGTCGACTGGGACACAAGGTCCAGCCCCCGAAGAAAGGTACACTATTCATGGAAACGACCACTCTCCTCACGACAATCGCCGTCGCCATTGCCAGCGGCCTCGTCGGGGCATTGCTGGCTCGCAATTTTGTCATCCGCACTCAAAGCGCGGTTGCAGGACTGGGTGAATCTGCAGAGCAAGTTATACGCAATGCAAAACAACGCCGCGATGCCATTTTGGACGAAGCCCTGCGCACCGCGCGTGAAGACCTTCAAGCCGAAGCGGAACGATTGGAAGAAGAACGTTCCGTGGTTCGTGGCTTTCAGGATGACTTTGAACGCGAACTGAATCAGCGGCAAAGCAAACTCGACCGAAAATGGAACGAACTCCAAAGTCAGGAAAGTCTCCTCTCGACTCGTCTGCAAAAGAGTCACGAACGGCCGCCAGAGATGGACAAGATTGAAGAGCAAAAAGCGGAAATCAACAACTCCCTGACTGAATCACTCATCAACAAAACCAATGCGCGTCGCGACGAAGTGAAGGCAATGATTCACGACGAAGTTCTCAATGCAGAAAAGCTGGGGATTTCGAAATGGCTGCTTGAAAACCAGGAAACACTCAAAAGCGAAGCACAACGCGGTGCGCGCGATGTTTTGCTGAACGTCTATAACCGCTACAACCCCAGGTTCATCTGGCCCAAAACAAGCTTCAACGTGGAAGCTCCTTCGAAGGATGTGGTCGTGCGCCACTTTGGCGAAGGTTCACCGATTCTGGGATTGCTTCTGGAAGGCACAGACACTTCCATCGATGCTGCGGTTGATCCACAGTCGGGCGAACCTCCAACACTCAAGATTTCGGGTGGTGCCGGCGTCGACAAAGAAATCATTCGCCTGACGCTGGAGGAAGTCTTCAGCAGAAACCAGTTCAACCCCGAACGCGTCAAGCAGATCCTGCAAAAGCACAAACAAGACATCGATCGAACCATTCTTCGTATGGGTCAGGAAGCCGTGAGAATCCTTGGACTGGACTCAATGCATCCGGAAATATTGAAGCTGATTGGAGCTCTGAATTACCGCACGAGCCATCGGCAAAACCAATATTTCCATTCCCTCGAAGTCGCTCGCCTTGCGGGTATGCTCGCAGACGAAGTGGGAGTCGATGCCAAACTCGCCAAGCGTTCCGGAATTCTGCACGACATCGGCAAGGTTCTCGATTACAAAATCGAGGGCAGCCATGCCGTAATCTCGGGAGATTATGCAACCCGGTTTGGTGAAGCAGAAATTGTTGTCGACACTGTTCTGTCCCATCACGACGACAAGATCGTTGAAACCGCGCATGCGTACATTCTCAAAGCTGCTGATGCCATGTCGGGCGCACGTCCTGGTGCACGCGTTGACATGGAAGAAGGATTCCAAAAGCGAAT
>JBDLRR010000236.1:0-3830 GCA_039799985.1 Pseudomonadota bacterium
AGGTTCTGAATTTCAGAAAAATGAGATCGCTGTTGACAAAGCCAGCACCACTGGAAGGCATTATGGCAGAATTGGAAACAACCGTGCGCTCTCTATGGTCCGGACAAAAGCTGGCAGATGACGTCACATTTCTCGGCATCCGGTATCAGGGACTCTGAAGCTTTCTCTTATAGTGTGCTTCGAACAACGATAAAGCCTTTGCAAAGGTCTTTGACTGGGATTCCGAGGCAACCGGATCATGCAGGTATCTTTCGCCAGTCAATGGCCAGGTCCCTCCCCAAGTGACGCACCCGTAAACCTCGTGCGATTCCCGACAAACAGCGCAGGTTTCAAGCGCGGCAGAAGTGATCAATTCCCATCCATATGGAAAGTCGATCAAGACAGCGGTTTTAGCCTTGCTTTCTGTCACAGACCCATCTTGTGAGCCCACATCGGAATTTGGCCAGTGGTCGCGAAAAAAAGGTGAACAGATTGCTTCACCATCAGCACAATTCATTGCGTCGTGGTCGATGAAATATCCAGGTTCAACTCCCCGCGAATCCCGCGTTGTGCGCATCTGATTCCGAACCGATTGTCCTGAGGGCCACTGATAGTCGCGACCTTTGTTGTCTTGAATACGAGCTGTTTGAATGAAACTAATGCTTTGGCAATTCGATTTCGTTGTTTTCGGCGCGGCGCGAAAACTGATCTTTCCAAACAGAACATCAGTTTCGCTTGAGGTTTGCTGAATCGTGGTCCATTTGCTCTCGACCGTGAAAGTGCCCTTGGGCAAATCAAATTTCTGTTTTAAAACGACAGGCTTGCTTATAGCCAACTCGTCGGCGAATAACTCGGCTGCGAGCGCACGGGGCTCAAAACTCAAAAAAAGTGCAACGAATGCCACGACTGCGAAAAATCTGGGCATCATTAATGACTCCAAGATGTGTGATGTATTGCTGTATCGGGTAGCACAATGAGGGTGAGCGAGCAAGGCCGACAGAATCTGAAAGTCTTTTCATCGTTTTTGTCATAAATTCATCACAATTCAATCACAATCGTCGGTTCCCTTCGCGATGCCAATTCGTCATTCAATCAAAATCGTTTTGCATATGCAGGGAGAATTCAAAAGATGACGCTCGACCGCAGAAAATTTATCGCAACGGGTGTGTTGACCACGTTCGTTTCGGCCCTCGGACGTACAAACGCAGCGGCTGCTGGAACAAACCCTGGCTCTGAAACAATTTCCCGGAAGTCAGACAAATCACAGGGCAGCTCCATGAAGATGGGAGTTGGAGATCCTCGCAGAAAAATGGCGTTTCGTCCTTTGCCCTATACGGGTCAAGATGAACTCTCAGTTGCAGAAGGATTCACCTGGTATCCGATCCTCAAAGCCGGAGAGGTCATCAATGCCAAGGGCGATCGAGCCGGTGACTGCTGCGATTATCTTCACTTCATTCCCGGAAAAACTGCGGAACAAGCTTTTCTTTGGGTCAATCACGAATATCTGCTCGACAATGTCCTTTACGGAAAGAATCTGAAACCCGAAGACAAGAGCAAAGAGCAAGTCGATGCTGAAATGAAAATGGTTGGCGGCAGTTATGTTGAACTCATGAGCTTCAAGCACACAGATGGTTCGCGCAGGTGGAAGCTCAAGTCCGATTCACAGTTCGCATTTCGCCTGGACGCCAACACCCCAATTCCCATGGTTGGCCCTGCGGGAGGCAGAACAGTGCTTGGCACACTGGCCAACTGTTCGGGAGGCTATACTTCTTGGGGAACAATCCTGACGGCCGAAGAAAATTTCGATGTTTACTTCAAACAGAACGAGGGCACATTTCACTCGTATTACGGCTGGGGAAATCACTATCCAAGATCCGAAGAAGATTACGGCTGGGTTGTGGAGGTGAATCCCGTCACCCAATCTGCACGCAAGCTGACGGCTCTTGGCAGATTTGCACACGAAGGTGCAACGGTGACGAAATCCAAAGACGGCAAGGTCGTCGTATATCTGGGCGATGATGCGAAAGGCCAGTGTCTTTACAAATTCGTCTCGCATGGACAAATCACAGGCGATGCCAAGAAAGATCAGGATCTCTTGCTCGAGGGCAACCTCTATGTTGCAAACATCAGTAAAGGAGAATGGATCCTTCTGAGTCCCGAGAACCCGACGCTGGCGAAAGATGAACGCTTCAAAAGCCTCAAAAATATTCTCATCAATACCCGGGAAGCAGCCAAGGTCGCTGGCGGAACAAAATTGAACAGGCCGGAAGACGTCAAGGTTGATCCGTCAAACGGAGATGTCTATTTCGCACTGACAAACAATGCAGATGTGGGTGATGTTTATGGTTCAGTGAATTTGTTGCGCGAGCTTGATGGTGATGCAGCGGCAAAGAAATTTTCATTTGAAACCTTTGCTGCCGGTGGCCCAAGAACAGGCATGTCGTGTCCGGACAATTTGACATTCGGCCCTAAAACATCCCTTTGGGCTTGCACAGACATGAGCGCGTCAGCCATGGGCAAAGGAGCTTTGGCCATATTCGAAAGAAACTCGATGTTCCGCCTTGAGATGGACGATGCCGGGAGTGTTTTTGCTCGCCACTTCATTCAGTCCCCACGAGATGCCGAACTCACCGGGCCCTGCTTTCTGCCCGACGGTTCGGGCTTGTTGTTGAGTGTTCAACACCCTGGTGAGGGATCATACAGCAAAGAGGGCATAGGTCTTACGAGCCATTGGCCCGAGGGTGGCAACAACAAACCTGTCAGCACCGTAGTTTGCGTGATTCCTGCAAACGGAAACACCGAAAGGTTTTGGCGCTGACACTGCAGTCTTTCGTGCCCAGGAGGGGCGTGCATTGACTCAGGTTCTGTTTGCGAACAAGGGTTTACTCAAAGCGCACAACCTTGATATCGATGTTGTCCCAATCGGTGGGAACGTCAGGATACAGTTCGATCATTTCCTCAATCAGCGATTCCAATGTTGTGGATTGGGGTCTGACGCCTCGCTGAGGCCACATCGCGCCTCCGTCGCCCCAAATCGGTCGCGGGCTGAAGCTTATGACTTCCATTCTGCCTGAAGCATCTGTTTCGCCAGTGACCTGCACCACATGACTCGTTTCATCCATGAAAACCACGTCTCCAGGAGAAGCCGACTTTGGCCAAACCGCTTTCACTTTTCCGTTCTTGACCGAATAATTGACCTTCCCAATATGGCCACCCAAAAGTTGCGACAAATTCTTCCCTTGCTGCCGGGCCTCCATCAGCAATCTAACCTGACTGTTGGAAAGACGTCCGAATTTTGCGCCAACGTACAAAACGTACTCCCAACAGTTGAGACTCAGACTGTTGCGAAACTCGGGAAGCTTCTGACCATCTTTTGCCTTGCGAATCCATTGTTGGAAGCTTTTTGCTCCAGGATGAGTGACGCCAAACGGGGCCCAAACAGCCTGCGCAGTGACGTCTTTCTCAAACCATTTGAGGTTGGCCGTTTGTTCTGCGCAAATTCCGTCAACACACTCCGGATCAGAAAATGCACGAGAACCAAAAAAAGATGTTGAGAGCCCCACTCCCAGCAAGGCGCAGACAATTCTCCGTCGACCAATGTTCATTTCAAAGCTCCGTACGAACACACATTTCTTGTCTGAAACAAAACGTGATCTTAAAGCTCAGCAAGCGGCTTGAGCATGTCGATTCCGTCAAATTTCTTCTTCAGTTTTTTGAAAAGTTTTTCTGCATCTTCGTAGGCATCTTTGGCCTTGGAATTTTTATCATCTTCTTCAAGATGACGGCCGGTGATGATCAAATCTTCGATCTCACCCAATTCAACCACAAGAGCTTCAAGTTCTTTCACAGCC
>JBDLRR010000237.1:0-3029 GCA_039799985.1 Pseudomonadota bacterium
GGCACATTCACGTGCATCTCGACGACCACCTGCGCAATATCAGATTCCTCAGTGGTCCAGCGTGGTTTGACGCGCCCAGTTGGTTGTCCATTTCTGAGGATGGACGGGTCGAACGGACATGGTTGGGCAACGACCACCGAAACAGCAAGTCGATCAGTTTTTCCAGCATAAAAAATGAATCTCCAGTAGAAATATCAAAATGAATGTTGTGGTGATTGGAAAGGGAATTCTGGGTCTCAGTATCGCGGAATTTTTGTCGCGATCGGGGCAGGCGCAAGTGCAGGTGTTGAGTTCAACCGCATGTTCAGCAGCTTCGTCTGCAGCTGCCGCAAACCTTGCCACCAAAGCACAAGTCTTTGCCCGTGATCCACATTTCGATCTCAAAATTCGCGGTAAAAAAATCTACCGCCAGTGGCTTGTCGATCTCAGAAAAGAGTGTGGCGAAGCGAGCCCGGATGATCTCTCATTAGTCTATTGTTTGGCAACGGGACGCGATGTCTTTGATGACGCGAACTCTTGCAATGCACAGTGGCGACGAGTTGTTCAGCCCGTAGCTGAAATTGCCGAACGGGGCTTCCAACCTCAAAAGATTGCGCGCAGTGGAGAATGCTCGATCGAATATGCAGATGAAGCCTGGGTTGATGCTCAATATCTTCTTGCTCTGCTCGAAAAGGTTTGTCGGGCTCGAGGCGTTGTTTTTGATGAATTGGATGTCGCGGAAGTCTCCGATATTTCGGCGCACGTTGGGCAGTGTGACCATTTGATTTTGTCTGCCGGAGCCTGGACGCCTCGCATCCTGTCGGCTTGGGGTGCTGATTCCAATTGTGGTTTTTTGCAGAAAAGGCGCTGGTCGTTTGGTGGTACTCTCGAGATCGAAACTTCGGCCAGACAGATTCCAGAAAATATTTCTCTTTTTGAAGTTGTCTCGGAACTTCGTGAGCCAGCCAAATTGACGTTCAGCGGTAATTCCCGAAGGCTCTTATGCTCATCGATCTCGGTGAAATGTGCCGACCGTGGGATGTCGGAAATTCCATCGCAAATCAGTGTTGCTGGTCAAATTGCTTTGCAGCAAAAGCATATGACGGAAGTTGCCCAAGAGATTCTGGGATGCGAGCTCAACCAAGTGCCACACCGATTTCATTGGGGAATGCGCCTTGGTTTTGGCCACTGCGAACTTGTTGTCGAGCAACTGTTGGTCCCTGCACTTTTACCTTTGGTTCGAAAATCATTGTTGGTGGCCGCTGGTGCCCACAAGAGTGGATTCCTTTTTGCCCCCTGCATTGGCGAGATTGTGATGCAAAAAATGCAGGCCCACAAAGGAATTGGCTGAGCTAAACTGAGGTAAATGATCCTCGGGGGCGGCCATGTTGAAACCATTTTTTCATACAATTTTGCTTGCGACATCTCTCATGGCAATGGCTGCAAAAGGCCAAGAAATGCAATCGGGTTCAACCGGAGACGGCGGAGAACGGGCCGCGCAGCCCAGCGACAGTACCGAGTCACTCAATTCCGGCAGAGGTGGATTCCTGGGGTTTGGCGGGCAAAAACCACTCCAGCGGGTCAGTTCGATGCCGTTGCCCAACAGGCAAGGCCGAGCATCAGCAGCATCGGGTTTTCCGGGCCAGCCCGTTGCAGCACGCGACTCGGTTCCGTCCTTTCCAGTGCGAAGAGCCAAACCCATGGTGGGAGATTTGACCACCGATTTTCCTGCCCGGATGATTTATTTGAACGGAAAAAACATCAGTTCCGTGCGTGAGCAACAACTCGATGGCGTTAATGTTCGCATCGATTCCAATGGAAACGTGCACATCCTGGCTCCTCAGTACGAAGTTCAGGAATCCAGCCATTATCGTCCGCTCATGAGCCATGAAGTTCCCAAGGTGGGCAAACCCAAGGTCGAGAATGACGCCCCTCTGTTTCCGGGCAAATACACAAAAGCAGGCGGGGACGAGCGGACCTCAAAGGGTGCTCAATCTGGGGCGGTTCCTCCGATTCAAAGCGAAGATGCGGCCGATCAGGAGTCGGGAGAGGACTCCTCTGAGTCAGTGTCTCCGAAAGGTGCCTCAAAGCCTGGAGTTTCAGCTCCGGAGGCCACAAAAGCGTCTTCCCAAGCCCAGTAATCCTTTGAGCGTTCGGCAAACTTTGCTACCAAGCCCGTTATGGTCAAGGGGCCATACCGGGGAGGTGGGAATTGAAGCCAGAATGTCGTTTGGGATTGTCGGATAATCAGAGAAATATTCTTCGGAAGCGACGCGAGGCGCTGATGCAGTCGATTGGCAATGGCATTGCCTTGGTTGTTTCCGCAAAGGCGAATTCAGGGCCTGCTGGCTACCGGGCGGCGTTCCGTCAGGACAGCGATTTCATGTATCTCACAGGTTGTCCGGAAACCGATTCTCTGGCGGTTTTTCTTCCGCAGCACCCGCAACACAAGTCAATTCTTTTTATCCGTGAATCAGATCCTCTCACCGAGCTTTGGAATGGTCCGATGTTGGGTGTTACCGGAGCTCAGGAGCAATTGGGTTTCGACCTCGTGTTGCCTTTGTCGGAGATCGAAAAAAAGATTCCCGAATGGTTGACGCACGCCGACAGCATTTACTGGGATGCGGCTCCAGAACTAGAATTTTACGATGTGCTGCGCCCGATTTTGCAAGGCAGCAGATTGCGACGAAACGGTGCCGAGATTCTCAACGTGCGGGATGCGATTCATGAACTGCGATTGTTCAAGGATGAACTTGAAATCGAATCGCTCCAACGTGCAAATGACATCGCCTCTCGCGCGCACGAACTTGCAATGCGTGCCACTCGCCCTGGCATGTCTGAATTCCAAATTCAGGCGTTGCTTGAAATGAGCATGCGTTTTGCAGGTTCAACCCAATTGGGCTACCCGAGCATCGTTGCTGCAGGGGCCAATGCGTGTTGCCTGCATTACAACATCAACAACAGTCGACTTGCGGATGGTGAATTGCTTTTGATTGATGCCGGATGTGAATCCAATTTTTATACCGCCGACATCACTCGTACCTGGCCTG
>JBDLRR010000238.1:0-2771 GCA_039799985.1 Pseudomonadota bacterium
TACAAGGGTGGAGATTGCTCAATGACGTGATTTGGTATAAACCAAATGCGTCGCCAAACCTTGGATGTCGTATGTTTACCGCAAGTCATGAGACGATTATTTGGGCAAGCGTGTCAAAAACATCAAAGCACATTTTCAACTATGCCGAAATGCGTGAGGGCACTTTCCCGGGTGATTTCATCAAAAATCCAGGCAAGCAGATGCGCAGCGTTTGGTCAATTTTGACACCAGGAAAGAGTGAGAAGGCCCATGGTAAACATCCAACCCAGAAACCCGAGGCAGTTCTCGATCGGATCATTCGGGCAAGTACCAATCCAGGCGATGTAGTCCTAGATCCATTTTCCGGTTCAGCTACTACCGGAGTAGTTGCATTGCGGCATGGCCGCAAATACATCGGCATCGACCTAAGTGCTGAATACATCGATACCCTTGCTGTTCCACGACTTACCGACGAAGTTAACCGTCGGTTCAATGCTTTTGATTTTTAGGAACCCAAATGGAACGCAAAGAGGCAATGGCGAGACTCAATGAACTTGTGGGTAGAGATGTTCATGGGCTTGCAAAAAAATACGACGTTCAAGTCCGAAATGCTGGGGGAAACGTAAACAAGGGTTGGGCTGGCCAAGTCTTTGAAAGACATTTGGGCCTACCTCCTAATGCAACACAGGCGCCTGACTTCGGGTCGTGGGAGCTCAAAGTCATTCCGCTTAAGAAAACCAGAGGTGGCGAAGTCACGTTCAAAGAGACGATGGCTATCACGATGATAAATGGGCCGCAAGTGGCTGTGACTCCTTTTGAAGATAGTCATCTACTCTCCAAACTTCAGCGAGCGGTAGTAGTTGCACGTGTTGTCGGTAGCGATGTCGACCAACCTTCTATTGTGCACTCTGTGAACTCTCTCACTTTGGAGGGAGAGATGTATGAGATTGTCAGACAGGACTATGAAGACGTGCGTGCATGCATAAATGATCCAAGGCGCGGGTTCGATTGCCTTACAGGTGCTATGGGCACATATGTCCAGCCGCGAACAAAAGGTGCTGGTCACGGTAGTACAAGTCGGGCGTTCTACGGCCGCCCAGTATTTCTGGCTCAGTTCATCGCTTTGTAGGACGTAGAAGCTGCGCTCGCGAGTTCGCATAACTAGAACATGCCAAATCCTAAGTGTTTTACTCAGATAGCTTGCTGTTCTGGGAAGCAAGTAGCGAAAGTTGAATCCCAGTTTTGTGACTGCCGTTCTTAGTTCGAAGGTTTGTTCATCGGCGGCCTAGATAAACGAAGCATTTCGATCGATTCGGCACACCCTTACGGCAGAATGTTGGGTATGACAAATCCCGGACCGTTTCTTCGTTGGGCGGGAGGCAAGCGAAAACTTTTGCCAATTCTCCATGCAGTTATTCCGTCAAATATCGACCTTGGCTCCAATCGTTTCTTCGAACCGTTTGTAGGTGGCGGGGCTGTTATGTTCTCGCTTTCGGAGGTTCTTAAGTCTCCGCCTTCTGGCCGTGGTCGGATAGTGATTAACGACATCAACACCGACCTTGTCGAAACGTACACAGCTCTAAGGGATCACAATGTTGACGTTATTGAAGGTCTCGCAGCACTTTCAAACAAATTATCGGAGAACGACTATTACTCGATGCGGGCAATGTCGCCGGAATCAATTGTTGAAAAGGCAATACGGCTCATTTACCTCAATCGAACGGGATTCAACGGCCTGTATCGTGTGAATAGTTCTGGCGGATTCAATGTTCCTTGGGGCAGACTGAAAAATCCGACGGTGTGCAATGAGCCGCTTTTAAAATCAGTTGGAGAATGGCTCCAACATGTAGAGATTCGATCTGGGTCGTTCATCACTGCAGTGTCGGATGCAGAAGCTGGGGATCTTGTGTATTTCGATCCGCCATATATCCCACTTAACGCAACTTCTTCGTTTTCTAAGTATGCGAAAGATGACTTCCGACTAACTGACCAATATGCACTTGCAGAAGTGATTGAAGAACTCAGCCAACGTGGCGTGCGAGTCATACTTTCAAACAGTTATACATCTGAGTCAGTGAAAATTTTTGGCTCAGTTCTAGAACTTCTTGTTGTCGATGTCTCCCGTTCAATTGCAGCTAAATCTTCGTCCCGTGGCGTTGTGCAGGAAGTTATCGGATTGAACTTCTCAATCGAAGATTGCAGCGATCCGCGTTCCATTGGGTCGCTACCCAAGGCAGACATCGCCCCAAGCTGATTTTCGAATCTGCGTACAAAAAAAATTTTCGGTCATCATTTTTTCCTAGCCTTTAACCAAGTAGAGAAACCTGCAATTAAGGTTGTCGCATGGTTTAGCTACGGTCTTAGCTTCGGAATGTTGCCAAGAGTCTTTGTTCAGCGCAGCGTTCCAATTGCATTGCCATTTGGCAACTTCCAAGCCGACCATCCATCCACGGGTTTGCCGCTTATCGCCTTAGCAGCACCACTTGGGGACTTGTGTTTTCGGCCATCGTCCGAAAGAAGTGAACCATCTGCCTGAACCGTAACCGTATGCAGGCCAGTCAGTCGTCGTTTCCAGCTGAGTTTTGTTCCTGGCTGCAATTTTCCTGCAGAAATAAGTGAAGCAATGTCCATGGCTAAATATTAGTAGGAATTGCGGGGGTAAGGGTAAGAGCCGCGTTTTCCAAGTTGTGTGGCCTGTGTGCACTTAATCTCCTCGCTAACTGTCTGCGTATTAAAAATCTAAAATCCTCGTTCGATGCACAACGCATCAATCTCACGCCAACCCATTCCAC
>JBDLRR010000239.1:0-11610 GCA_039799985.1 Pseudomonadota bacterium
GAATTTATGATTCGAACTTCATTTGCAGCTTCCCACAATCCGGCCGCAAGCAAAAATATAAATCCAAAATGAAACGTGCGTTTGTATTCAACAAAGCCGCGATGCCTGAACGAGTGCATGAAGACCGCTAAAAAGAGCGGGACGGAAACGGCATAGAATGCGGGAAGCAACGAAAGCAATCCAACCGACAAGAATGGCGCCGATATCAGTGAAATAGGCAAAAACATAAGTGACGTAAAGCGTGTCACTTTCAAGTACTTCGGCAGCGAATCGAGTGCAAAGATATTTTTATAAAACTCAACAAAAAACAACGGTGCCGCGTAGAGTCCAATGTAACTTGCGTTACCTATCCAGACAGGATTGATTCCCAAAACGGACCGCAACTTCAATCCAGCTGCAAGATAGAACATGCCACAAATCGAAAACATTGCCAGGTGCAGATAAGTCAGAACGTGCCGATAGCTGAAAAACAAAATAAGTCCAACTACGCCCAAGAGGCCAAGAATACTCACAGCAAACAACTTGACCGCATCTGCCTTTAACATGTCAACTATAAAATCAGAGCGATGACCAATCTTCACGGCGCCAATTGGTCCAATCCTTGTCGCAGCCGACTGAACGCGCATATGATAAAAAATATTCCCCTGATCGGCCGGCAGGGTGATGAGATGTGGTGGCAGTCCGGGGTAGCCGGAATTGGATCCGAATTCAGAGACAAGCTGTTTGTCTTTGTAAAGTTTATACCTAACGAAAATCTTTTCAAAACTCAGTGTGGGAGAAGGATCCGACTCGGAATGTGCGACCTTGATACGAAGCCACAAAGACTCATTCCTACGAGGTGACAATGCATTTTTTTGGGATTCGAATGGTTGCCAATCGCGATTGTCGAGCTGAGAAGGAAGTTCAACTTTTGCTTCTGCGAAGAGATACTCCATCGAAACAATTTGTGATGGAGCCGCGACAGCCAGATGTGACCTTGACGCCAGAATCAGCACACAAAAAAGATTCAGCACGAGAGCAAGAGCTCGGGCGCGTGTTTCATTCCATGCCAATATTGTCATCAATTTCTTTTGCAAAAGTGCTTCTCCCGTAGGATGGATCGGAATTTCTGGTCAGATATTGAAATTCACACGTCAAATTCAAAGCCTTGACCTATCCAACGAAAAGACAACATGAACTTTTAAAATTTTCGATCATTCACAAAAGCAAGCGCATTCTCAAACGGAATCATCATTTGCGCCGAGTCCGAACCGCTCAAGAAAGGTTTGATGAGCTTTCACTGATAGTACGACTCTTTGCCGAATTCACTAAAACAGGGGATTGAAAGGCGAGAATGAAAATCAATCTTCAACGTCGAGGCCGACAAAAACAGTATCTACATCGTTGTGGCTGCGCACTTCTACCGGATAAACAACGAGCGAAACAACCGCAGGGCCAACCTTCACCGCTCCGCCCTGACCAACATCAAAAACAGCTTTGTGAAAGGGGCAAAGCATCTCGAGGGTCGCGGGGTTCCACACACCACGCTCAAGCGGCTTGTCTGCGTGCGAACAATTGTTTTCAAAAGCATAAACTGTTCCGTTTGCACCGCGCGTAATCAGGACCGACAATCCATCCACCACACACTTGGTGATTTTCTTGTCGTCTATTTGCGACAGGGATACAGCCGGAAAAAATGTTGGCATCCGCAGGTTTCCTCAACCAAGAACGCGCGACAATCCCTGCTCAAGAACAACTCCTGCCAAATTCTGCAGAGGCGAATTCTGCGGGAGTTGCGCAAGACCATCGAGAATGAATCCACCCACGATTTGAGCCTTGGCTTCTTGTTCGGTGAAGCCACGCGTCTGAAGATAGTAAACCTGACGGGCATCGATTTCGCCGGTCGCACTCCCGTGCTTGCAGGAAACTTCGTCAGGAAGAATACGCAACCGCGGCATCGCGTCGATTCGGGCACGCTTGCTCAACACAAGGTTCTTGTTGACCTGCGATGCCACCGTTCCTGGTGCGTCGCGCTCAACATTGATGAGCCCCTGGAACACGGCTTTTGCACGTTGTCCGGCAATCATCTTTGCACGCAGATGGGTTTGCGCCCTGGGCGAAACGTGATCCTGCAATGGTTCATAATCGACAACAGCCTGACCGGCAGCCACAATTGCGGTTCCGCAATTGACCTCTGCTCCTTCGGCCTCGGGCACGATGTTGCTGATGACACGCAAAACACCTGCAGGCACAAAAACAGACGCGTCCGAAAAACGCGCGTGCGCGGCCAGCTTGACCTTGCGCTCAAGCAACATTTTTCCTTGTGGAGCGGATTCCCCGGCAGCATGGCACCAGAGTTGATTCAAGACGGCATTGCGCCCCACGCGCAAAGTGAGTCGATGGTGAGAAAAAACGTTCGCACCATGAACCACAGCCACATCGGCGGTGGCGTCGTCGGCCAGATCAATCGTCAAGTTGGCGTACGATTGTTGGAATGCCGAATCGGTTTCAATCGCGCACAACACCAAGGGTTGATGTTCGAAACGCGGAATTCTCAGAACAAGCTCACTGGGAGCACAAACCTGCAAACGTTCTGCCAATGCAACGGCAATGGCGCTGTCGCGCATCACGGCTTCAGGACGTGCGGGACGCGATGCGATCTCGAGCCGACCCACCCAGGAATCGGCCGCTGCACACGACAAAACACTCAATCCACCATTGTTGAGTTCAAGCAAAACAACACGGCCTTCATCCATGTTGTCACTGCCATCCTCGGCATCGTTTGTGATGTTGAACAAACGCTTCACGGCCGACTTCATTTCGTCGGCGGACAAAGTTTTGAACTGAATCTTGTAGGGCGAAGCTGCCAGATGTGAACCCATCACCGTCTGGCCAAAACTGTTGACCACGTCTTCGGCAGGAATAAAAAAGTCATCCGGATCTGTTCGACGCCAGTTTTCTTCTGGCCATTCAGGACGCGTGCTCAATCCGGCAATGCGCTCGCCGATCGACATCAGTCGAATTGGACTCGTTTTTGCCTGTTGCATCAGCCCACTCCTCCGTCCATTTCCATTTCGATCAGGCGGTTCAATTCAACCGCATATTCCATGGGCAATTCTTTGACGAATTCTTCAATAAAGCCATTCACAACCATCAATGTTGCCTGGCGTTCGCTGAATCCGCGGCTGGTCAGGTAGTAGATTTGATCTTCGCCCACCTTGCTCACACTCGCCTCGTGTCCAACATCAACACCTTCGCGCTCTTCAATTTCCATGGTCGGATAGGTGTCGGAACGCGATTCGCGATCCATCAAGAGAGCGTCACATTGAACTTTGCTCTTGCATCCTACCATTCCCTTGGGAATCTTCACGAGGCCACGATAGGTCGTGATTCCGCCGCTTTTGGAAATGGATTTTGATGTCACTACACTGGATGTGTAGGGCGCTGCATGTACGATCTTGGAGCCAGCATCCTGGTGCATGCCGTTTCCAGCAAAAGCGACCGAAAGAATTTCGCCGCGTGCGCGCGGACCCATCAGGTACACCGCAGGATACTTCATGGTCAGCTTGGAGCCGATGTTGCCATCAACCCACTCGACCACCGCATCTTCGTAAGCGTAGGCGCGCTTTGTCACCAGATTGAAAATGTTTTTCGACCAGTTCTGGATGGTCGTGTAACGAATTTTGGCGCCCTTCAAGGCAATCAATTCGACCACCGCACTGTGCAACGAGTCGGAACGATAAACCGGTGCCGTGCAACCTTCGATGTAGTGAACGCTTGAGTCTTCATCGGCGATAATCAAAGTGCGCTCGAACTGACCCATGTTTTCTGTGTTGATACGGAAATAGGCCTGCAAAGGAATATCGACCTTCACGCCCTTAGGCACGTAGATGAAACTTCCACCCGACCACACAGCGGTGTTGAGTGCTGCGAACTTGTTGTCTTCAGAGGGAATCACGGTACCGAAATATTTCTCGACAATTTCGGGATACTGGCGCAAGCCGGTATCCATATCGAAAAACAGCACGCCCTGATCTTCGAGGCGTTTCTGCATGCTGTGGTACACAACCTCGGACTCGAATTGGGCAGACACACCGGCCAAAAACTTTCTCTCAGCTTCAGGAATTCCCAAACGCTCGAACGTGTCCTTGATTTCGGTGGGAACTTCATCCCAGCTCGTACCAACCCTTTCAGTGGGTCGAACGAAATAGTGAATGTTCGTGAAGTCGATTTCACTCAAGGCTTTTGTATCGCCCCACTGCGGCATCGGCTTGGATTGGAATATCTCGAATGCCTTGAGGCGGCGCTCGAGCATCCACTCAGGCTCACGCTTGAACCTGGAGATTTCGATGACCATCTCGCGCGTCAGCCCATCTTTCGATTTGGCTGCCTTGAAAACGTAATTTTCCGGAACATGAAAACCATACTTGTAGTCATCAAATGATGCTTCTGGTTTTGATTCGCTCAGGATTTCGCTCATGTGTCAAACTCCTCGGTTCCGGCTCAGGGCGTTGCCGCAGCTTCAGTGTTCTGACGCACCCAATCGTATCCTTCACGCTCAAGAGCATGAACCAACGACATGTCGCCGCTGCGGGTGACTTTACCGTCAAGCACCACATGCACCTTGTCGGGATTCACAAAATTCAGGAGACGTTGGTAGTGCGTAATAATGACAAAAGAAGTTCCGTCTGTGGCGCGCAGAGTCTTGATAGCCTCGGCAACGGTCTTCTGGGCATCGACATCAACACCCGAATCAATTTCATCGAGAATGGCAACTTTTGGCTTCACAAGTGCAAGTTGAAGCATTTCCAGTCGCTTCATTTCACCACCAGAAAAACCTTCATTCAGATATCGGCTCAACACCGAGCGGTCGATATTGAGCAGGTCCAATTTCTCACGGACAATTTTTCTAAATTCAGCGACGCCCAACTGAACGTTGTGGCGCATGCAATAGAGGTTGCGCAGAAATTCAGAAACACGCAGACCCGGAATCGAAACGGGATATTGGAACGCAAGAAAAAGACCTGCTTTGGCGCGCTCGGCAGTATCAGCCTCGGTGATATCAACACCATCCAACAAGATGCGGCCAGCCGTTTGTTGATACACTTTGTGGCCCATCAACACATGACCCAAAGTCGATTTGCCGACTCCGTTCGGGCCCATGATGACGTGAATCTCGCCGGCAGGGATCGTCAGATCCACTCCATTGAGAATATCTTTTTCACCAATCTTTGCCTTGAGCTCTCTGACTTCCAACATTGCATGACTCCGTTCAGGGATCTGTTGTGACCCTCAAGTTCAAACAAACTTATTCCGTCGTGATGATTTTGTTCAGCCTGCGGGACTTGGAACCACAAGGCTCGTTGAGTTTGCAGGCTTGTGTTTCCAGCCTTTGAAAACCACGTTCGTCGAAGTTTTCATTCAACAACAATTCCAGAGTTTTCCAAGCCAAAGCGGCACATTTGATGCGCACAGGAAACTGGCTGACGCCTTGCAGCGCTTCCACATCCTCTTCAAGGTCGTCTTCGCTTTTGCGTTCAGTGCGACCGGTATAGATGGCCTCGACTTTCTGAATTTGAGCACGAGCTTCTGTGACAGTCTTGTTGCTCACAGCTTCACACATCATGCTCGTGCTGGCTTGGCTGATACTGCAGCCACTACCTTCAAAGGCGACTGTAATTCTGGGCTCAAGGCTGCCCGGCGCAGGCGTCGCCAATTGGCAGTACAAGGTGATTTGGTCACCACAGAGAGGATTCTTGCCCTCAAGACAGAATTGGCACCCCTCGACCCGGCCTTTGCACCGTGGGCGTTTGGAGTGCTCAACAATAATCTCTTGGTATAGTTCACCAATATTTGGAGTTTCGCTATTACTTGTAGATACTTGAGTCATTGCCAACTACCATTCAAAATAATCTGTGTTTTTCCCAAATTTCCCTGCCATTTCAGGAGACTTGAACACTCAACACAGGCACTACCATGGCCAAACCCGTGATGCGACGAATTTGGTCACCTTCGACTCTGATATAAAAATTTACGAATCTATTTCAAGAAAGAAGTTGAACTTTTTATAGCTTCAATCGCCTGTTCGACGTCATCGAGGTCCGAGTACGCTGCAAAGCTCGCCCGAACCAATGCATCCACCCCAAGCAAGCGGGCCAGTGGCCATGCACAATGATGCCCCGCCCTCATGGCAACATTGCTCGCATCCAGCAAGGTGGCGAGGTCGTGAGCATGAATGGAGCGATGACGAAACGACACGAGTGTCTCTTGGCCGGTCGCCGGATAGAACAGTTCAATTTCCTTGATTTTGGCCAGACGATTTGCAAATTCCGATGCCAATCGTGCCGCATGGGCATGAATGGAAGCACGACCAACGTCATCCAACCAGTCAAGTGCGGCTGCAAGACCAATAGCCTCAGTGATGGGTGGAGTGCCTGCTTCGAATTTGGCGACCCCACTCGTCCACGTGGATTCTTCAAGAGTGACAGATCCGATCATACCACCACCGGTGAGCAGTGGAGGCATCTTCTCCAACAACTCTGGTCGAGCAACAAGCACACCAATACCCGTGGGGCCGTATAGCTTGTGTGCACTGAAGGCAATCGCATCGACTCCCCAATCAAAAGGGTTGTCATCGAAACAGGTCAAGCTCTGAGCGCAATCCAATATAACCAGAGCTCCCACTTTTTTTGCCATGGCAGCGATTTCCGCGACAGGATTCACCTGTCCCAACACATTGCCCACGTGCGCCAACGCCACAACAGCAGTGTTGGATGTGATCAATTTTTGGGCTGCAGCAAGGTCGAGTCGCAAGCGTTCACCCTGCGTGCCCTCGAGAGGAATGTAGGCAAGCTCACAGTCAGCCTGCAACGCAGCTTGCTGCCATGGAACAAAATTGGCGTGGTGTTCGATCGCCGGAATGACAATTCGACTTCTGTCGTTCAAACGTGTCTGGGCAATTCCATGGGCTAAAATGTTGAGCGACTCTGTTGCCCCCCGCGTAAAGACAACCTGTGAGGAATCGATGTTGGAACCAACAAATTCAGCAACCCGACGTCGAGCTGCTTCGTACTTTTCACTTGCCCGAATCGAAAGCTGATACGCGCCTCGATGCACCGAGCCGTAGTCTTGCGACAAAAATCGACTCATTGAATCAATGACAATCTGAGGTTTTTGAGTTGAAACTGCCGAATCCAGATAACACAAAGGAAGAACTTTTCCGCCTTCAACTTGCCTTTGATTGTGGGCAAAGATCGGAAATTCCTGTCGAAGATTTTTTCCTGGCTGCTTCATCTGCACTCCATTGCCCGCCCCAAAAAAATTCGCCGGGCATCGCTGGCTCGAGAATCAGAGGCTGGTTGGGCAGGTAACAAAAGCCCGCCCTACTCGCAACCGATTGTGGTGGTTGGAACAAGGGCGGGCTTGCTCAGTGCCTCTTGGAAGGGGATCCAATTGATTTTCAGGAGTTGTGAACCAGACCAACGACGTTGCGCAGACCCGGTTGACCGCTGCCCTTCGGACGCGACTCCATCAAATCCACAGGATCCAGACCCTTGGCCAGAATGCGATCCTCTGCCTCACTCAACATCTTGTCCAGCGTGCACTTCTTGAGCTGCTCAACAATTGCGTCGGAGACACCGCTCCATGCGGGTTCCGTGATGCACTCGGTTGCATAAGCAAGATTATCTTCGGGCTTGTAACCATGAACGCTGTAAGGCTCATCCTCAACCGAGTTGACCACATCCCAGACAGAAATCTCTTCGGGTTCAAGAGCCAGATGATAGCCGCCTTCGCGACCTCGCAAGCTCTGAATCAACCCACTGTTCCTCAAGCGCATGAGAATCTGGTCCATGTAGTCGGTCGGAATTCCCTGACGAACCGCAATGTGCCTGCGCTGAACCGGCCCGACTTTGTGGTGATAAGCGATGTCCATAAGAGCCTTAAGACCAAATCGAGTTTTCGCGGTGATGTTCATGGCACACCTCTTTCTTTTCTGCCTCAAAAGACAGCTGTTACTGACGTGTATTGGGAACGAGTACAACTTAAACTTGTACAACTCACCCTACACAGTCCCTCATCGGTCAGCAAGCAAAGATTTAAAGCTAAATTTTTCGCGGCAATTTTTATCTTTCGCTGACGACTTTGATTTTCGAAAGATTTCAATGTCTTACTTCCATAGCTTCAACTTTTTTGTTGATTTACCATCAAGGTCGTCAATTTTCTTGCTCTGAACAATGCTCAAATTTGATCCGAATCAACTTTAAACCCCGTTCCACCGTCGGATGAACCCACTCGGAGAACTATGCGCAACCACGAGCAAAAAACACGCAAACGGCGCAAACTCAGGAAATCAAGCGCACTCCTGAGGATGGATCTCAATTGGGTCAAACCGATTGCCCATCAGGTCTCTGCGGACTCAGAACTGTTTGCAAAACTCATCGCATCTCTGCTGATGACTTTGTCTCAAAAACCGCGGATTCCAAGCCGAACTTTTTCCGGGCTGAAGGAGCGCGGATTGGGTCTTGCCTTCATTGCATCAATCGCTGGCAATGACCTTGTTCAGGATTTTGAGAGGGCACTTCATCAGCTTGCCGAGCATTGGACCTCGGCCGATTTTTCATTCCTGGAGTCCGATGACTTCATCCAAAAAAAGCTGACTCCAACAATTCGAACCATCGCATCGCTCATCGAAAAAAATCCGCGCCTCGTTCATCTTCTGTTCCATGTCGAGCTGCTCGAACAGGAACTGGGCGCCACCGGCAAAAAAATTGGCCACATACTCAGATTTCTACCTGTCGTTTCGAATCGTGCCGCAGCTTTGTTTCCCGAAATTCGTGAACAATGCTTTGCGGCTTTGTTCCGTCTGACGGAAACAGACAGAAGCGCTCTCGCCGTTTTTGCTGATCGTTTGATGAAAGGCTTGTTCAACCAATTCGCCCTTCCTAGACTTGAGCAAATCTTGAACTCGGATCCACGAGGTAAAGTCATACTTCCCTTTCTTCATGACGTCTTGGATCTCGTTCCGCCCGAATCGAGCCTCAATATTTTTATATCCACCATTTGCACGCCTCGGGAACAACTCACCCCGAGTCGTTTACTTTCGATTGCAATCCAGGAATTGGGCGGGCTGTATCTTAAAACGTCGCAGGTTCTTGCTGAAATGTGTCCTCCGAACCTGGCAAAGGAACTACGCAGCTCTCAGGACGCAGCTGCAGGAGTTTTTCCGAGTGTCGAAAAATCTTTTGCATACCTGCTGAGCGTGCTCAATCAACCCGAGGTCAAAGAGCAATGGGAAAATTATCTGGACATTCCCGGCTCGCCCTTCCCGCATTTTGCCGCAGCAAGCGTTGGAGCCATTTACGAGTTGAAACTCAACGCAGCGGGCAAAGAGAAATTTTCTGTCGAAACCTTGTTGGTCAAAATCCAACGCCCCGGTCTTCACGAATTGCTTGAGATTCAAGCCGCACACTTGAGCCAAATCGCCCGCAGCATTCAGTCAACTTTGGACAACGATCGTTCTATTGGCGAGCCCCTCAAGCAAGAATTGAAAGGAATGTGTGACGCTCTCCTAAGAGGAATCACCCATTATTTTCGCCAATGTTCGTCTGAACTCGACTTCAGACGCGAGCAGGAAAATGCGGATATCATCAGGACTTCGTTACCCCCGGATTCGAAAGTTGTGGTTCCTAAATATTTTCAAACGAGCCCAAAATATCTTTTCATGGAGCGGATGCCCGGAACAAAAATCACCCGCAGCGTGCAGACAAAATATCTTGAGCGACGGGAAATTTCTGACAGGCTCATCACTGCATATTTGAGTCTTCTGTTCGACAAAGGAATAGTTTGGGCGGATCCACATCCAGGCAACATTCTTCTGGACGACAACACACTCACCGTCTCGATGATCGATTTGAATCCTTGCTTTATTTGGGAAAAAAACACCCGCGAGCAGTTCAAATCGATGCTTTATCGTTTGTTGCTGCGCGACGTTGGTGGAGTCCTCGACACTCTTTACCTGCTCGTTTCAAATCCGGAAGCACTCCACAACAACAAACTCTATGACGAGCTGAGCAAACTCCTGGGTGCTGAGGAATATACCCATGGAACCGCTCATTTCATGGCCGATTTCATTCGTGTTCTGGCCGAGAACAGCGTGGACCTTCGCATCGAAGTTCAGGCGGCACTGCGCGGATTGACGCAACTTGCCATTACTGCCACTTCGATTTCGGCTCGCAACTCTTTCGCACTGGAATTGCGCAAGTATTTTGGACTCAAAGACATCATAAACACCATCCTGGATGTCGGTATTTTGCGCGTTTTTAAAGTTGCGACGGCAATTGTCTTTCAACACATCCAACGTTCACCAGAGGTCGAAATCGGGCCCACATTGGATGAACGTGACCTTCGCACTTTGGCCATGCGACTCTCTGAACTGCGTAGCGCCGGAGTTTGTGAGATTCGGTTCAAAAGAGTATCTCCGGAAGAGCACTCGAACCTCAGACAAACTCCAGATGGAATCTCTCTTTTGACTTCCTCAGACCTGAGATTGTCTATCCTCGACGGAGTCAGGCCTGCGCGAGTGAGATACATCATCGAGTTGCCCTCATCGGTCTGGTTGCGCGACAGACAGGAGTTCGTCAAGCTGACATCTCTTGCGCGCAATTTTGCAATCATTGAGTGTCTGGAACAGCTGCGCAGAAAGTCTCTGGACGATTATTGGCGAACAGTCGAAGCCTGGAGCAAAGCATCTCACCAACGAACAGTGAATGAGGTCAGCCTGGTTGGCGAAGTCAAGACAGCTGCAAGGCGATTGTTTCAATTGAGGTTCTCGCAATTGTGGGACAATCCACTATCAGGCCTGGGTTGGAATGCCCGTTTTCTTTGGCGATTGCTGTTGTCATTGGAATTGCGTCGGGAATTTGCGGAACAGAGATTCGTTTGGGTCGCTTCAAAAACAAAGGCACAACTGCCCATCGCCCTGTTGGCCGTAGGCACCGTGCACCGTGTTCGTATATTGCTCTGGGAAGCAATGCTCCGACTCACCCGATGGCGACTTTTAAAAAGGCGTTTTTCGATGAGCCTCCTGCCAATTCGCATCGACGAACTGGAATCGATCGTTCTGCACAATCTGGGCAGGGCTAGTTCTGAATTTCAAAATTCACGACGTAACCTTCGTGACGCCGCACGTTGAAAACACCGGAATCCAAAATCAAATACTGGCCCTTGATACCCAGAACTTCCGATTCCAAAACCGGACTTTTGTCGAGATTCAATGAAGTGATTTTTTCGGGAAGAGGATTCCAGATTGGAAATGAAATAGAGACAATCTGGGCAGAATCCAGGAGCCTGACATCTGCCGCGGTCGGAATCATTTTTGGCAGCGCGGCCCTCAGTTGCTCGGCCTGGGAGCCAGCCAATCCATCGCGCAGCAACTCCAAAGCCTGACCTCTGACCTGATTGAACTCTTCCATCGAAGGCCTGTTGTTCGCAGCTTTCAACATCTTCATCCAGTGACTCTTGTCGGCAAATTTCTGCGACAGGTAGTCTTCCAGGATTCCAGCCTGGTGGCGAGATCCGACCGCGGCAACAAGGACTGCCATCGTTGCGCCCTGGTCTATCCAACGGGTCGGG
>JBDLRR010000240.1:0-15268 GCA_039799985.1 Pseudomonadota bacterium
CATTACCCACACGCGGCATCTGCTTCAGATTGTGGCCGTTGCCTTGTTGGGAGCTATTTCTGTTGTCGCAAGCGTTGTTCTTGGCAGGCGACTGGATGCGTTTTTGTGGTGGTGGGCGACAGGTGCCATTGGGATCTACTCCTATGTGGGTGAAAAGGTGCCTTGGCTGCTGATTTACATACTGCTTCCTTTGGTTGTGCTTGCCGGCTTGGAAATTGGACGTGGCTTTCAGGCGGGCTCCTTGTGGATTGACTCACTTCAGATTCCCCGTTCACCCACTGTCAGGCAGGCTTTGGAGGATTGGGAGTCTGCCTGGAGTGGCAAGGCTGGGCGCTGGGTCGCCGCACTCACAATCGTTTGCTTGTGTTTGTCGGGATGGAAGGCTATCCGCCTTTCTTTTCGGGCACCTGCAAATCCCGAGGAGCGCCTCGTCTTTACCCAGACGACCCCAAAAGTACGTGACATCAGGTTGCGTTGGTTGAATGAGTCAGCCAATCAAGGAAAAACTCCTATAATCACAATGTCTGGCGATTCCACCTGGCCCATCGCCTGGTATGTTCACGATTTTCCTGGCCATGACTTCATCAAGCCGGCCGACGGCAAGGCTGCCGAGGCATTTGATGCCTTCTTTCTGGATTCCGCAGAAGCTGAGTTCGCCCGCAAGGAATTCAGGGCCTTTGATGTTTACCGAATTCCCTTGCGTCATTGGTGGGTTCCCCGTCCCAATCCAACTTTCTCAGAAATTCTCGAATATTTCTTGACGAGTCGGCCCTATCCGAGAGAACTGCGTAGCACTCCAGGGGAGTTGGGGTATGGATCCACAGATGTTCTATACCTTGAAAACCGTCAGCCAGGACGTTTTTTTGAAGCCGTTCCGGCGCTTGAAGGTGTTGAAAAACTCGCTTCTGCAGGCAGGCTTGCAGAAAACGAAGCCACGCGGCCACAAGGAACGCAGCCGCCAAGTGAACCTGAAAGGAAGCAAGAATGAAATATAAAATAACACTTATTGTGGCTGCCTTGCTTGCATTTATTGGTGCAGTGATGGTTGGCGCGTTGTTTTATCTCAGCGACTTGTTGCTCTATCCATTCAAGGACAGGGAAAAGTGGACGTCGGTCGAGACCATCGACTGTACAAAATGGATGCGAGAATACGCATTTGCGGATCTCAGAAACGGTGTTCCGGGAAGCAAGCCGTTGGATACTTCGTGTGACGAATCTTTAAATCTGCCTGGCCAGAGTTTTTATGCCAGAAGTTCTCTTGGTGAGAGGATTCACTACAAAGTTTATGACAATTTGACCGAAGAGCAGCGCAAAGCCCCCGTGCTTCCGCCGCTGTTTTTTCATGTTCATGGCGTTTCCGGAACTCACATGCATGGAGCGCGCTATTTCAAAATGGCTGCACGGTTGGGCTTTCAACTTGTTGCCATGGATTTGTCCAACCATGGACTGTCGGAGCATAATGGCCGTGGAGCAAGCTACGGATGCAGGGAACAGCACGATGTTCTCGCAGTTGTCGAAGCACTGAAAGCCCAATTTCCCGGGCGCAAGATTCTCATGCACGGAACCTCCATGGGATCGATGGCGGTCTTGAATGCGGGTGCCAAATTGTTTCCCCAGGAAGCCGGCGAAACAGAAAAAACTGTCGTTGCGCTGGCAATAGAGAATCCTATTCCGTCGGTAAAAGAACTTGTTTTGAGCACGCCAAAGAAGCCCAACGTCCCGCAGGGATTTATCAGCCTGGGTGTCTGGTTGGCTGAAAAACGCAGCGGCGTCGATTTTTCAACCTGTGAACCTGCGCAGGCGGCCACCAAGGTGACCGTACCGACTTACATGTACAATTCGACGAATGATGACATTGTTTTGCCCGAGGTTTCGAAACAGGTTGCAGACGCAGTGCCCAGCGGAAAGATGTTCCGCGTGAAAGTCTTTATGCGCGGAGCCCATTCCACAGTTTGGAATGGCAATCCCGAGGAAGTAGAACAGGATTTTACAGCGTTGTGGCAACAGGCTGTTCCCGGGGTGGCATCTGTGCCCGCGGGCGCTGAGCCGAATTCAGTTTCGACGGATGCTCAACAAGATTTGAAGACGCAAAAGTGAACAAAGCAGAGGTTTCTTGATATGCCGGTGCGCACCTATACGCGATTGATTGCCATCGTTGGTCGGCCCAACGTAGGAAAAAGCACACTCTTCAATCGCATTGTCAAACAAAGAAAAAGTCTGGTGCACGATGAACCAGGCGTGACCCGTGACCGGATATTCTCCCGCGCTGAATTTGGCGGAACAAGTTTTTATCTGTGCGACACCGGGGGCTTTGAGCCGACCTCGCGCGACAACATCAAACGGCAATTGGTGGAGCAGGCAGAACTCGCCATAGAAGAAGCCGATGTTGTGATTTTTGTGACAGATGCTCGCGAAGGTCTGCATCCGGTGGATTCCGATTTGATTCGCCGTCTGCGCAGGGCTGACAAATTTTTTGTAGTTGCAGCCAACAAGTGCGACCTCCCGAAAGATGATCACCTTGCTGAAGATTTCCGAAAGTTGGGCGTTGAGCATTTGTTTGCGGTCAGTGCGGAGCACAGCCGCGGAGTCGGCGAACTGCTCGAGACAGTCACTGATGTGATCAAGGCCAAGCCTCAGATTCCTTCAGAAGCCGAAGAGCAAATCAAACTCGCGATCATTGGTCGTCCAAATGTTGGAAAATCGTCGATTTTGAACAGAATCGCCGGCGAGACCAGAAGTATTGTCGATTCGAGGCCTGGTACAACCCGGGATGTGGTCGATATCAGTGTGCGTGCTTTTGGCAAAGAATTCCGCATTCTCGATACCGCCGGAATACGACGCAAGAGTCGTATGACAGACAGGCTCGAGAAATACTCTGCACTGCGTTCGGTGGCATGCCTGGAAGAGTGTGACGTGGCGGTACTTGTCATCAACGCCGATGAAGGCCCGACCGAGGGAGATGCCCGCGTCGCCGGATACGCATTTGAAATGCGCAAGCCAATCCTGGTCGTTGTGAACAAGTGGGATTTGGTCCAGGAAAAGACTGGTACCACCATCAATCGATACCAGGAAGAATTGCATGTTGCTCTGCGGTACATCCGCTACGCGCCAACTCTTTTCACGAGCGCACACGAGAATCAAAGAATCAGCAAGATTCTTCCAACGTGTATTGATATGTTCAATGAAAGCCGCCGCCGTGTTTCAACGTCAGAGTTGAACAAGACTTTGCGCAACATTCTTGAAAAACACACGCCGCCGCTGACAAAAAACAGATCGCGTCGAATCAAGTTTTTCTATGCAACCCAGGTTGCCAGTGCGCCGCCACGCTTTGTAATCTTTTGCTCGGACCCCAAAGACGTTCACTTCAGTTACAAGCGGTTCCTGGAAAATGAATTCCGCGAGGCGTTTGGATTCCAGCATATTCCAATCAGTATTTTTCTGCGTGAACGCTCGCGCAAAGTCCATGGCTCGAAGCCTGAAGCGGATTTGCTGGAGATGCCAAAGACCCGATTCGATTTGGATTGGGAAGACGATATGGACGACGATTTCGATCCTTCGGCATTGGACGAGGCCGAGATTGTTTATGATGACGAGGTTGATGCTTAAGCATGACCTCGGATGCGCGACTTGCGAATCGTCTTAAGACCGCGGCGGGATTGTGGGAACGCTACACCGATGCTCCTGCACCCCGACAGTTGGATCGTTGGCTCGCCGAGGTCATGCGCGCCGAAAAACGGTTTGGTAGCCAAGACAGACGATTTTACAGCAATGTGCTGTTTTCCTCGGCCAGGTTGGTCACCCGGGCACTCTTTGAGAACGCTGCCGGGGGCACTCTGGAACGGTTTCTTAATCGTACAGAGTCCGAACAGCAGACAGTTCTGAACAAGTTTTCTCAGGATGTGGCGACTGAATCGAAGCTCTGGGAGAAGGTCCGTAATTTTTCTCCGTTGACTCTTGTCGAGGTTTGTCAAAACGATCTCGAGCAGCAATCAGCTGGACGTTCAGAAAATGCGCTGATTGAAAAAGTCTTTCTGGACAAACCTTCCTTGCAAGACAGTGATTTTAAATTGCTGCTGATTTCTGGTGGTATTCCGCCGAATTGGTCGCATGCGTTGATGAACCGTGTCAGCCGGAGTCAATGGAGTCGGCAGCAGCTTATTGAATTTCTTCGCATGCAGAATCAACGTCCACCACTTTGGATTCGCTTGAACAACATTGAAGCCAAAGAAAAAGTTGACCGCGACCTGCAGTCACATGAGCTTTCAGTGGAATGGCAAAGCGACGGACGCTGTGCTCGGGTTTCTGGTGTTTTTGGCGTTTATCAAACGAATTCGTTTCGTGAGGGTTTGTTTGAGGTTCAAGACTGGGCAAGTCAGCAAATTTCACTCGCAGTTGACGCCCGGCCCGGTCAAAAAATTTGGGACGCTTGCGCTGGTGGGGGCGGAAAAACCGTTGCGATTGCATCTGCCTTGAAAGGCAAAGGTGCTTTGTATGCTTCTGACATCCGTGAGCACAAACTTGCAGAAGTTCGCCGAAGATGTTTGCGCGCCGGGTTTCACAATGTCCGCACCCTTGTTTGGGAAGGCAAGCAGGCGCCGGAATTTGGCAAGGAGATTGTTATTCAATCCGGATTCGATGCTGTCTTGGTGGATGCGCCTTGCACCTCTTCAGGAACCTGGCGGCGAAACCCCGATGCGCGGCTGCGGATCGGCAGCGAGTCCGAAAGGCAATCATTGTGGGATTTGCAAAAGCAGCTTTTGACGAACGCTCTGCGAATGGTCCGACCCGGAGGCCGCTTGGTTTACGGAACCTGCAGCTGGTGTGTCGAAGAAAATGAAGATGTTTTTTTGAGCGTCACGAAACAACTGTCGGGCGATACAGGTGTTCAGGTCCAGACACACCTGCATGGCTCACCTGAAATGGATTCCGATACGATGTTTTCAGGAACTTTTACCCTGCCTCTAATTTGAGTCTAAATTTTAATAAAAATATTAAAGATTTCGGTCTGATTTCAAAATTTCCAATCAAGAACCGACTTGTATCCGCCGAAACCTTTCCGTCAATCGAGTGCCAGGGGAATCGCTCATGTCCGGTCTATCGGAAGGCGACAACACGACACGACCAAAAGAATTTCATCTTGTGGTCAATGGTTCTGCAGGAAGCGCGCATCGCGAGCGTGTTTTTGCGGCTCTCAAAATCGGCTTGCCACAATTGGCACCCTGCATTCACGAACCAGCAACCGTCTTTCAATTGCAAACCCTGATTCGCTCATTGCCCCAACGGGAAGATCTGGTCATTGCAGGCGGCGATGGAACGCTTCAATGCGCATTGCCGACTTTGCTTGAAACTCAGAGACCGTTTGTCATCTTGCCCCTGGGAACTGCCAATGACTTTGCCAACCACTGGGGATTCACACCCGACTTGCTTTCCATTTACCACTGTTTGAATCGACGCGTCTTGCGCCGGGCAGATGTGATTCAATGCAACGATGTTTATTTTGCAACCGTTGGAGGACTGGGAGTCGGTTCCATTCTGACACGCGATTTCAACGCCATGCGTAGATTTTCGACGCTGTTCAAGCAGGCTTCGCATCTCGCCGGGACGAATATCTATACCGGCCTTGCTGCAGCAACGATAGTCGGAAGAAGATCTTACCTTCGGAAATACGAAATCGAGACGGAAAATGAAATTCGCTCCGGGCTCTACAGCAATGTTTTTGTGTGCAATCAGCCTCGACTGGGTGGCGATCTTCTGGTTGCTCCGCAAGCGCGAACAACAGACGGTTTGTTCGACGTGTTGCTCCTGAAAGGCAAGACTCCGTATGAGCTTCTGGCATCGTTGGCCAAGATGAGGCTGCGTGGTGAACCCATGTTGTCGGAACGTGTGAGGGCCAAGGAAATGGTGATCAGGTCTTTGGACGGAATGGGCAATCTTCTTTTCGCCGACGGCGAGTCTTTTGAATTGGCCAGCGAACTCAGGTTCAAGGTGCACCAACAGGCACTCAACATCCTCACGGCAGGAGATTTTGTCGCATGAGCACCCGAAAGGTACGCAGGATTCTTGTCCTGAATTTTCTGGAGGTTGGCAGCGACTTTCGAGGCGAATTTGAACTTGATGAAATTCGCTTTGAGGTGACAGAAAAAAGAATTGGGTGGGATTTTTCAGCGGCTCATTTTTTGATTCACGAGCTTGATGGTGAGGTGGATGCATTTGTGCTGAGCGGAGTCCGCGACAAGGCTTCTTTTGGCAGCAAGGAAGTTCTTCATCATCCCACCCGAGACTTGATACGCGCGGCCGACAAAACTCCCGTGTATACAGGGATAGAAATCAGCACGCTTTTTGCCAACTGGGCGCTGCGCAAATTTCTCCGCGACGAGCCTCATTTTTTCAAGGGAAAAAAGGTTCTCTTTCACACAGCGCTCTACACACCATTCGCCGAAACGTTCACTGAATTTGGCGCAGTCATCCAGTCTGGAGATCCTCTGTTTTTGTTGGGAATACCACGATTGTTGTCGGGTCCTGCGCAAATCAGAGGATTTATGAATATGATTTCACCCATGCTGGCCTCGCGGTTTGTTGCGGGTCGGCATGTGTTTTCAAAATGGATGAAGAACAATTCACGGGAATGGCTTAAGCGCTGGATTCAGCAATGTGATGTTCTTGTCACATATTCGGCCTTGCTCGCAAATGTCGACAATCCTGAGATTTTCGAAGGCAAAGTCATTTTCACCGATTTTTTGACAACTGCTCAGCGCGAGAAAATTGAAAGGTTTGGTCCTGCGCAGATTATTGAATTTGCTCCAAACGTTTCCATGCTGAAGATCAGCAATCAAATCTGGTCTTTCGGATTAATGATGGCGGTTATTGATCAGATTCGAATAAATCGGCAAAGTGCGGCAAGCTTGTCGGAATTCGCGCTCGAAATGATTGAGGGAATGCGCCTTGAACCTCGACGCAAAGTGATTTCTACAGGTGTTCCCCGCCGCTGTGCTTTTATCATTCATCCTCTCAGTGTGAAACATCTGGCTCTCACGCCTGGTATGTCGTGGTTGTCTCATGCACCCAGACCTGTCGTGAAAAGTGCAGAGCAGATGTTGGCCCGGGTTCCGGTGTTTCGCTATGGTCAACTCACTCGGGCACGCAGCGAGAGTACTGGGCAGGAAGTGATTTGTGATATTTATGCGCTGTGCGCCACACCTCGTGCGATGTTGAACGCTGATGAAAACTTTATTTACAACCAGCTGGTTGCTGCCGCTGAAGATGCTCACAAGCGTGGAGCTCTGATGATTGGCCTGGGTGCCTATACAAAAGTCATTGGAGACTCGGGAGTAACAGTGGCGCGACGCTCCCCGATTCCTGTGACCACAGGAAATTCTTACTCTGCCTCCGCAACATTGTGGGCCGCGCGCGAAATGGTCGAAAAGATGGGTTTCGTGCAGAAGGCAGGCAAGAATGGTCTTATTCCCATGAAGGTGATGGTGGTTGGAGCGACGGGAAGCATTGGTCGGGTTTCAGCCCAACTTCTTGCACTGGTTGCAAGCACAGTGGTGATCGTTGCGCCTCGTCCAGACAAGCTTCTCGAGCTCAGAGATGAATTGAGTGAACTGTCACCCGACACCGAAATCGTTGTCAGGACGGATCCCAACGAAGAGTTGATGGACACGGATCTCATCGTCACGGCAACTTCAAGTCAGCGCGGACAAATTCTCGATATCATGAAAGTGAAACCAGGGGCAGTGATATGTGATTGTTCTCGGCCGCTCGACATCAGGCCGGAGGAAGCCCGCCGCAGACCCGATGTGTTGGTGATTGAAAGTGGTGAAATAGATCTTCCTGGTCCTGTGCGGATGGATGTCGACATCGGACTCAAGAAACCCACAGTTTATGCTTGTCTTGCGGAAACTGTTCTTCTGACCATGGAAGGCCGTTACGAAAGTTTCTCTTTGTCGCGCCACCTTCAACTGGAGCGTGTCAAAGAGATTTATCAGATTGGCCTGAAGCATGGCGCGCGTTTGTCGAGTATTCGAACCCATGAGGGATTTTTGACCGACGAAATGTTGGATCGCTGTCGCGAGCTTGCTCGTGAAAGACTCAGGGAGTGGAAATTGCCCAATTCAAAATCCAATCGAAAGCTCAGACTGGTATGAGTTCAGTTTATTTCAACACGCTCAATTATTCGTTGGCGAACGAAGACACGGCGCTGGAGCTTGGAATTTTGCCCGAGTCTCGCCAGCATGTGCTGTCGGTTGCCGGAAGTGGCTCGCGTGTTCTGCCTCTCTTTGCAAAGAATCCTCGCTTGGTAACTTGTGTCGACTTGTCGCAGGAGCAGTTGTTTCTCACAGAGCTCCGGGTTGAAAGTGCCAGGATGCTCACGCGCGAGCAGTTTCTTGGATTCTGGGGTTATCCTCCAGTCACGGTTGCACCCGATGAGCGCAAGCGGATTTTGGAAGAATTGACTCTCAGTGATCCATGCCGGGAATTCTTTCGAGGGATGTTTGAATCGCTCGGTTGGCAAAGTGTTCTCTACCAAGGCAGATGGGAGAAGACCTTCTTCAAGATTTCCCGGTTTTGCCGTGCGGTTCTTGGAGGTGCGGCTCAAGACATCTTTTCCGCAACGACGAAAGCGCAACATGACGATTTTATGTTGCGCGAATTTCCGACCTTCCGTTGGAACCTGCTGGTATTTTTAATTGGAAATTCTTCATTTTTTAATGCACTTCTGTATAAAGGGCACTTTCCAAAAAAGAACACCCCCGGAAGCCATCGACAGTTCTACAAAGATGCGTATGACCGGATTTTTGCGCAAGGTTTGCCGCGCGAAAACTACTTCCTGCAGCTCACTTTGCTGGGAGACATTGCATACCCTGAAGGTAATCCTGTCGAGTGTCAGCCCGGAATTTTCGAGAGGATTCAGACTGGGATTCGTCAATGTAAAATCCGATATCAACTTGCAAACGTTGTGGAACACGTGAGTCAGTTGTCTGCCGATCCGGTCGATTTCGTGTCGATTTCAGATGTGCCTTCTTATTTTGATGATGCTTTGGCCAGCGAGTTCTTGACCCGCATGAGCAAAGGTCTGAATCCAGGAGCGCTTGTAGTTGCGCGCTATTATTTGAGGGTTATTCAGGAAACAAACATGTCTGGTTTTCAGCAAGTCACGGAAAAATACCGTTCCCTGATTGATGCCGAAAAAACACAAATGTACCATGTTGAGGTCTATAAAAAGGACTCTGTTGAAGGCGGAGGTACAAGACAATGAAGCTGGACTTGCGTGGGATCTTGTTGCGAAGAACTTTTGCGATCTGGTCTGTTTCGGTGATTGCAGCTGTATCACAGTCTGCATTTCCGTCTGGCCTTTCTGCAGATGAGATCGTCAAACGTGCGGACGACGTTCGCTGTCCTGCAGAATCCTACTTCATGGAGGTGGAAGTCGCATCCACTGGTCAAGATGAACCGGTCAAGCTGGAGGTGTTCACCAAAGGTCGCGACAAGACCAGAGTCAACACAGTTGCTCCTGCTCGCGACAAGGGCCGCAAGATGGTCATGGTGGGAGAAGATATGTGGGCCTACGTCCCCAATCTCAAGCGTTCTGTGCGTGTGGCGCTGAATCAAAAACTGACCGGCCAAGCCGCCAATGGTGACGTCAGCCGAATGCGCTGGTGGGGAGATTATTCTGCAATGCAGGAGTCTGAAGATGGCAAATCCTGGACTCTTATTTTGACTGCAAAAAAGAAAGGGCTCACCTACGACAAGCTGCGCGTCTGGGTCGAAAAGAATTCATTTCGTCCAATCAAGGCTGAACATTTGAGCTTGGGTGGAATGATTCTGAAGAAGACTCAGTTTGGGCAATACAAACAAATCGCTGGCGCATTGCGTCCCACTGAGATTCTCATTCAAGATGCAAAGAAGCAGGAGGATTCGTCAGTCATCCGCATACTGCGTCTGGAACCCAAGGAATCTTCGGACGCGATTTTCAACCAAAATTCGCTCAACTGATTGGGTGGTTTCTTGCGCCTTCACTTTGCAGTCATTCTGGTTTGTTCTTGGCTCCCGACTTTTGCGCGGGCCGACCTCAAGTCGTGGATGTTGAAGCCTGAGGTTGTTTCTGTTGGGTCTGTTTCTGATCGCGTGTTGTGGAATTTTCGCCCGGGGTTGGGTCTGAAATGGAAAGACTCGTTTTGGGGGAGTGATCAATTTTCATTTGCCGCAGCGGCGCGTTTCAGAGGAGATGTTCAGGCAAATTTTGTGTCGACTCAGCGCCCATACGAATTTAAAATTGATGAATCTTATCTTCAATGGCAAGGAAATCGAGCCAGTGCAGCTTTGGGTTGGCAGAAATACACATGGGGCGACTCCGCCTTCTTCGATGGTGTCGATTTTCTCAATCCGCGTGATTTGAGTGAGCCTTTGTATGACGACGACGATGCCATAAAAATTCCGGTTCCCTCTGTGAATTTTCAATACCTTGGCGACAATACAATCTTTCAAACGGTTCTGACACTCAAGGCAGAGCGCACTCCAGTTGATCGTGACTTTCAGGGCATTGGCATCAAGACTCCTGCAGAACGAGGTTGGCTGTCTGCAATTGAAGTGGGCGGCAAGGCTGGTGGACTGCTCAAAAGCGGCTGGGACCTGAATGGTTACATTCTTTCTCATTTTGAGCGCGTTCCGCAATTTGTGACCGTATTGAAACCATTCACTGAAGCCGAGCTTGAGCTTAACGAACCTCGGGTTTTCACCTTGGGTCTCACCGCCACCCAGTCGGTCGGCGATTTTGTTTTTCGTGGTGAGTTTGCTCAACATTCCAATCGCGCAGTCCCTGATCAAGGAGCTATTGAGCGAAAGATTGCGAGTCAGGCTGTGTTCCATGCGACGATGGACGCAACTGCCTTCACAAATATTGTGACTACGTTTGAAGTCTGGCGTGAGTGGTGGAGCGCGAGGTCGAATGCGCGATTTCGTGGAGATTCGGCATTGCTCGGTATCAGACTCCAGAAGCCGTTTTGGGATGGTCGCCTCGAACCATCGGCGGGTTATTTGGCATCACCCGATAGAGCTGAATCCTGGGGCTTTGTTAAACTTGATGTTAAAACTTTCGAAAGTTCACAAATTTCGATTGAGGGGCATTGGGCTAAAACGTCAACCGGGCGGGTTTTGGCGCGGCGTGGGCTCAAAAATCTGATAAGATCATCGGTGAGCTACCAGTTTTAGTGTTTCATCAAGTGATCATAACTTCGGGTCTGGCGTAGTGAAGTTCATTTGTGCATCCATGATTTTTTTTATTCTGGCAATCGTCTCTCCGACGACGGCAACGGCCTATGTTTATTTGGCACCACAAAAACCCCGGATGATTCCGAGCGAAGATCGGACGCACTATTTTTATTTGACCTCTGACGCTCCTGTTTTTGCAGACAAGGATTCATTTGAGGATGGACTTTACGCCAACGATTCGGACGACGCTGTTTTTGAATCACTGGTTGAACGTTCAATGTCGTACTGGAACGAAATTCCAGGTCTTTCGATTCAGCTCAAGGTTGCCAAGGAGCGAAAGGGAGCCATCGATGCCGATGACAATTTGTTTTCCATTGGTATTGCCAAAATCACCACTGTGGCCAGTGGTCTTGCCTTTCCTGTGACCGATGAAAAAGAACCTTCTCGCCTGCGTGACTGTGATATCCAGGTGGGCACCGACATCAGCTCCATTCCGTCTTTTGTTTTTGTGATGGTGCACGAGTTGGGTCATTGTTTAGGCCTGGGTCATAATCATTCTGATCCGGGCGCTATCATGGGTTACTGGCAGCCTCGCGATGAAATTGCTTTGGGGCTCGACGACATGGCTGGTGTGCTGAGTTTATATCCTCCGGTGGCCGGAGAACGGACGCGCTCATTTGCGCCGTGTGGTAGTGTTGCTCATCTGTATGCAAGACATGTCGACCAACAGAAGCGAACGAGTATTGGTCATGAAAAAGCTGGCGACAGTAAGCCTCCGGTAAAAGGACTCCTGCCGCCGTTTTTTATTCTTCTTCTTGGAATGCTCGCCGGGTTCATCCGAACAAAACAAAAATCGTACTGAATCAGCTCACATCATCGTCATTCCACCGTCGACTGCGACGGTCTGGCCGGTGACGTAGTTGGATGCGTCACTTGCAAAAAACACTGCCATGCGCGCAATCTCGATGGGGTCGCCCAGACGTTCCATTGGAATCTGCTTGATCACATTTTCAATCAGCTTGTCACCGTGGGCACTGGTCATGTCGGTTGTAATGTAACCCGGGCAAATCGTGTTGACCTGGATGTTGCGGGAGGCGAGTTCCTTGGCAAGGCTTTTGGTCAGGCCGAGCAGACCTGCTTTGCTGGCGGCATATGCGGCTTGACCCACGTTGCCAGTCAGGCCGATGACCGACGAGATATTGATGATTTTACCTGCACGCTTGCGCATCATGCCCATGGTCACAGCCCGTGCACAGACAAACGAACCTTTGAGGTTGGTGTTGATGTTTGCATCCCATTCCTCATCCTTCATCTTGATGAAGAGATTGTCTTTAGAGACGCCGGCGTTGTTGACCAGGATGTCGAAGCCTCCAAATTCCTTTTCCAGTGCCTTGATGGCTTCGGCTGCCTGTGTGCTGTTGGAGACATCGAATTGTACAGCCCGGGCTTGGCCACCCACGGCTTCAATCGCAGCAACGGTTTCCTGGGCTGCAGCGGCGTTGCCAGCATAGTTCACAACGACTCGCGCCCCACATGACCCCAGAGCGACCGCAATCGAACGCCCAATTCCGCGCGAACCTCCGGTCACAAGCGCAACCTTTCCGGCCAGTAACGATGGGTTGTAGGTCTTGCGGATCTGCTCGGCGACTTGCTGAGGATTGAGAATGTCCTGAGTCGTGGTCATGGGGAACTCCTCCAGAAAACGTGGCTTTGGAACCTTGACCGGAACGACATACGCGATTTTTGCGGAAATTTCCAAACATCGGCAGCAAGCCTGGCTTGAGGGGCGGGCGCTGTTGGGTTATACGGGCGGTGTTCCCATCAGCCTTGGCTCTCATGGCGAAATTGGTAGACGCAACGGACTTAAAATCCGTTGGCCGCAAGGCCGTGCCGGTTCGATTCCGGCTGAGAGCACCATTCAAAGAAAGATATCGCCATTGCCGCAGAATTGGCACTTGCGTTCGCAGGTCGGTGCGGATGCGTGCAAAATACTGGGGTTGGAAATCGAAAAGTCATTCAGTTTGTCTTGAAAACCAGATTCTTGTTCCAGCCAGGAGAGGGACATGAGCGACTTTGGAGCAGCGCCCCAAATAGATTGGACGTTAAAAGGGACGGCATTTGAAGCTGCGTCCTGGAAGTGGGGGCTGCCTTTACCCCCGCATTTGTACGAATCATTCGCAAACGTGGCGCATTTGCCTGCGCTCGAAGTGTGCCTTGATCGTTTATTGAGCCAAGGAAAAGCTTCGGTGGATCGTTCCTGGGCTCGTTATTTTTCCCAAAAAACCGATGTCTGTTTGTTTTCAAGATTGTCCAATTTGGCTTCAAACGTTCAGCCTGGTGATGTGAAATTGACAAACATCAGGGAGTGTATTGCCGAGATTTCACCGCGATGGGTTGCATTTGCAGTTGGGTTCGATTCCCAGCACGGACAATCATTGCATGTTCCAATGCCGGTTCCGCGCACGTTGGAATTGATCAATCATGTTTCAGGTCAGGTCAGGCGGTTGCAGGATTTTCTTGGGCGCGAAATTGCGCTGACCAATGTGTCGTCGATGTTTCGGTATTCCTTCGACTCGATGTCGGAAACTGAATTCTGGGCACGTCTGGTTGAGGCAACGGGTGCAAAATTAATTTTTGATATTCCGGCCTTCTACGTCAGCCTTTTTCACCAGGATTTGGATTTCGAGAGCGAGCTCACGAAGTTTCCGCTTGAAAGCGTTGTGAGCGTTCGTGTGGGAGCGTTGGCGCTGTCAAACCATGGTGCAATTGACGCAGAGTGTGGACGTTTGTCGGTGACTCACTGGGGACTTCTTGAAGATGTGCTGCGTGCGCTACCTGTAGGAGAACGCAAGGCCATATTCTTGAAGTGGTTTGAACCACTGGTGAGCTCGGAAGAGCTGGTAAATGAAATTATCAATGGACAAAGCACTCTAAGACGCTTGGGAGAGCTTTGAAATGTCGAAACAAGAATCCACATCAGGCACCGCACATCATCTCGCATTCGAACAACTGATCTTCGATGCCTTCAGGCAGCGGAATGAAGGAAGCAATCACTGGGCAGATGGGCTCGTGCACGTTGTTTCGCATGAGCAGTTTCCAAAAATCGCCTGTCATCATCAGCATTCTCAGTACCACATCGTACTCTATTGGCTTGAAAATTTTTTTGCCAATGCGGCGCGATGGATCGGCGTGCGTGAATTGGCAAGACTTGCGCTCGATTTTCTAGAGAATTCGAAGACCACTTGTCGTGATGCCGAGACGGCGGCTTTTCAATTTGTCGAGTCTTTGTCGGCAAAGCGGAGCCATCAGTCGGTTGCTCAACTTGAATGTCTGATGCGCTGTGGTTTGGCGGTTTGGAAACTTCGCAGCGCCCCGTGGCGTGAGGACCTTACCCGGCTTTCCCGGGAGAAGGGCTTTTCTTTGATGACCCTTGTGGAACATCAGCAGGCGGCCGTTGTTGAATCGACGGGAGATTGGTCACTCGGTAGTCTCTGGAGTAGCACGAGCGTCTCTCGACCGTCTGATGCTATTGAGTCCGAACATGTCTCGGCTCGTGATGCCATCTTCTTTTTTCGCCGGGATGAGCTCAATATCGACCACGAAATTTGGTCAATCACTGAATTGAAAGAAAAAACCGCTTCTTATCTGGAATAAAACTCTTTTGAAAGAATCATCGACTCACATGCAATTGTGTAAAGGTCTTCTGGACTCGCTTCTTGGTTTTGGCCTTCCAGCTCGACTTCCATAGATCTTTTTGCTTCGCCCATGATTCTTGTTATCCATTCTTCTGCAACCTTTTCTGCAGGAATGAGAAGTGAATGTGTCGCAAAGTGTTTGATATTTTGTTCTGTAAAATTTGTTGAACGAAAGAGTTTGTTCAACACCCGATTGGTTTGGTTTGATTCTTTGAGCACAAGTTGTGGACACGCATCGCCGGCAAAATCAGTCAGAGTTTCGAGATACTCTTCGCTGAGTCTTGGCTTCCAGCAGATTTCTGTTCCCTCGTCGGAGTCGACCTCGCTGTCGCGTCCACACAGGCTTTTTGATTGCTGAGGAT
>JBDLRR010000241.1:0-4100 GCA_039799985.1 Pseudomonadota bacterium
TCGAACTCCTTTCCCCGTTTACTGACTAGCGATCGGCCTGCTCACTCTTGAACTTGAATTCATTTCCTGCGCCCATCGTCAAAATCCAGTCAATCTCATGGTGCGGATGCTTAAGTGTCCAATGCGACAAGGATTACCGTGATGTTGTCTTCGCCTCCACGCTCCTTGGCGAGTTCGACCATATGCTCGCAAACCCACTGCATGTCGTCTTCCATCATCAAGTCTACGATTTCCTTTTCGGTGATCTTGTTTGACAAGCCGTCACTGCAGAGCAGGAAGCGATCGCCGCGATAGGGTTGAAAACTGTAGACATCGACCTCTTCATCTTCCTGGTAGCCTACACAACGAGTGATGACGCTTTTCATTTGCAAAGCCACACTCGACTCTGCCGAAATGACTCCGGCTTTTATTTTTTCTTGAAACAAACTGTGATCATTGGTCAATTGATAAAGGAGCCCCGCTCTCAGCAAATAACAGCGGCTGTCGCCCACATGAGCAACCAGTGCTTTGGGGCTGCCGGATTTTAGGGTCCTGGTTTCAGCCTGAACCGGAAGCCACAGCGCAGTTGCGGTGGTTCCCATGCCGCGCAGATGTGGCAATTCCAGAGAGCGGGAGAAAATGTTGAGGCTTGCCGTGTTGACGGCCTGTTTCAGTATTGTTTCGCGGGTGAGTTGATCTGAACAAAACAGATCCCGGAATCGGGCGCTGATTTCGGTTTCCAGAGTTTCGACTGCCAGCCGGCTGGCAATCTCGCCCCCCGCGCGTCCGCCCATGCCATCGGCAACCAGGAAAAGTCCAATATTGGGCGCAGCAAGATATGAATCTTGGTTGTTTTCTCTCACGATCCCAACGTCCGTTTGTAAGGTGTGCCGTAAGAGCTGCCCGTTCCACTCGTTCAGTGAAGGCTTCGTGGATGTGTATTGCTGACTGCGCAGACCCATGGGGTTCCCTTTCATCGCATCATTCGTGCAAGGGCAGTTTTGCTCGAATGCCTCAATGATAGGCAGTGCTCTGCTCGCCTTATGTCAAAATTGACGCCCTGCAGACTTGAACCGCAGGGAATCTTCTCGAAAGCGACGAAACGAAGATTGGAAAGGTAAGGGAGGAATTGGCAAGTGGCCTGGTCGGCAGGATTCGAACCTGCGACCATCGGATTAGAAATCCGATGCTCTATCCAGCTGAGCTACGACCAGACCCTTCAGGCTTACCACACCGAGATTGTGTTGCAAGTGATGAGGTCTTTTTGAGATGAGTGGGGCCCGGATAGTCGACATCATCAAGAGGTCGAATCTCGTGAGTCAGGCTGACCTGACTCGGGCTCTTGAATTTTCGAACCGCGACGGGGTTCCGTTGCCGCTGTTTTTGTTGCGCAACAAGCTGGTGCCTGAAGATCAGCTGATGCGTGTCTTGTCGGAAGGGCTGGGCGGGCTAGAGGTCGTTTACCCCGACAAAATCGAGATTGATTCGTCCATTTTGGCCAGCGTACCCAAGGATATGGTCCTGCAGCACCGGATCATTCCCATCAACCGAATCACCAACAATTTGATTCTGGCTGTGGGTGACCCGACCAATCTGGGTCTTTTTGACGCAATTTCAGCGAAATTGGGCGTCAAGCTGCGTCTGAAGCTTGCCAGTGACCTCTCTATTCAAAACGCCCTCAACCGTTACTACGGCGCGAGTGATGAGGCTGCAAAAATTGCAGCACAGCAGAAGAGCAGCCAACAGCCCCGTGCATCAAGTCGTTCCACTTCCATCAGCGCAGCCGGTGGCGGCGGAGGAAATGAGAGCGGCGAAAGTTACGTCATCAGCTATATTGAAAGGTTGATGCTGACCGCCGCACAAAGGCGCGCCAGCGACATCCACATTGAACCATTTGAGTCGAACATGCGGATCCGCTTGCGTGTTGACGGTTCGCTTCTGGAATACAAGCCAGCCCCTCGCTTCGAGTTCCGTGATGCCATCCTTTCGCGTGTGAAACTCATATCTGGCTTGGATATCTTTGAAAAACGCTTGCCCCAGGATGGCAACACAAAATTGGATATTCCAGGTCTCGGCAAAATGGATTTCCGGGTCAGCAGTCTGCCCTCGGTTTGGGGCGAGAAAATCGTTTTGCGATTGTTGGATAAAAGCAATCTTCAGCTGGACATGACCCAGTTGGGATTTGATTCCGAGCAGTTGGACCAGTTCAAGGATTCAATTCTGAAGCCCTTTGGAATGGTGATCGTGACCGGCCCGACAGGATCAGGAAAAACAACGACCTTGTATTCAGCACTCAATGAATTGAACCGCATCACAGACAACGTTGTCACTGCAGAAGATCCGGTTGAGTTCACTATTCCGGGCATTTGTCAGGTCAACGTGAAACCCGATATTGAATTCACTTTCTCCAAGGCATTGAAGGCTTTCCTGCGCCAGGACCCGGACGTGATCATGGTCGGTGAGATTCGCGATCTCGAGACGGGCGAAATTGCCATGAAGGCAGCGCTCACGGGGCATATCGTTTTGTCGACGCTGCACACCAACAATGCTGCCGAGAGTATTGAACGATTGCGCAACATGGGAATCGACCGATTCACAATCGTTTCAGCATTGAACTGTGTTGTGGCACAGCGTTTGGTGAGGAAAATTTGCAACGAGTGCAGGATCGAAGACAACGTTTCACCCGAGAAACAAATCGCATTGGGCTTACCCGAAAAGTACGTCGGAAAATTCAAGATTTATCGCGGTGCAGGCTGCGATGTTTGCAACAACACAGGATACAAAGGGCGAGCCGCAATTTACGAAGTGTTGGTTGTCAATGAACCTGTGAAACGCGCGATTGTCGACGGCCTGACAGCTTTGGATCTCAAGAGAATTGCGATGGCCAACGGAATGCAAACCCTACGGCAAAGCGCGTGGAAAAAGGTTTATCGCGGAGTCTCGACAATCGATGAGCTCGTTGAAGCGAGTGGTTCAGATGAAGACGCACGTCAACCCAATCGTCCAGACAATTTAAGGAGTGCGTGATATGGCAATGCGTATCACATTGCAGCAGCTGCTGAAAACCCAGGCCGAGCAAAACGCATCCGACTTGCATATCAGTGTGGGAACTCCGCCGCAGTTGCGTATTCATGGTGATCTGTGTCCCGTGAAGGTTGATCCTCTGACAGCAGCAGATACCGAGGCGTTGTGCTACTCGGTATTGACCGAAGAACAGCGACGGCTCTTTGAGGAAGGCCGTGAAATTGACCTTTCGTTCAGCGTCAAGGGAGTTGCGCGATTCCGTGCAAACATCTTCAGGCAAAAATCAGCCGTTGGTGGAGTCTTTCGACTTATTCCTCATCAAATCAGGACGTTTGAAGAATTGAATTTGCCGCAGGTGGTTGCGGGGTTGTGTGACTTGAACCGCGGATTGGTGCTTGTGACCGGAGCCACCGGTAGCGGTAAATCAACCACTTTGGCTGCCATGATCGACAAGATCAATCGCGAAGTTCCGGGGCATATTCTGACTCTCGAGGATCCAATCGAATTTTCGCATGAACACAAGCGATGTGTCGTGAACCAGAGAGAAGTTGGAGCTGACACACATTCCATCACCCGTGCTTTGAAAAGTTCTTTGCGCCAGGACCCGGATGTTGTGCTCATTGGTGAAATGCGCGACTTTGAAACCATATCTGCCGCATTGACGATTGCTGAAACGGGTCACCTTGTGTTTGCAACCTTGCACACAAACTCTGCGGTTTCGACCATCAACCGTATTATCGATGTTTTTCCGGCACATCAACACAACCAGGTGCGCACGCAATTGTCGGGCACGCTGCAGGGAGTTCTGAGTCAACAGCTGTTGCCGTGCACAACAGGAGGTCGGGCGCTTGCGTTGGAAGTGATGATTCCAAACGCAGCCATTCGCAGCCAAATTCGTGAAGACAAAATTCACATGGTTTACCAAAGCATGCAGATGGGGGCCGACAAAACAGGCATGCAGACACTCAACCAGAATCTGGTCACGCTCGTTCAAAAGCGGTCAATTTCAGTAGATACTGCAATGAATTCTGCATACGACCCCGAGGAATTGAAAGGTCTGTTGTCCCGCGTGGGGCTTGGGAAAGTAGGATGAACCA
>JBDLRR010000242.1:0-6147 GCA_039799985.1 Pseudomonadota bacterium
CGGCGAACGTGTAACCTCAGGATTGAGTCTGCAGGTCTTTCGTGTCCCTCTTGGCGCAATGCCAATGATGCGTCTTCCCGTCGAAATCAACCCTGGAACCAAAGGCGGAATCGTCCAAGGATTCTTATCATGGCTACCCTCGCAGCTCCCGGATCAAGTATTTTCGTTCATTTTGGGGCAAATCCAGGAAGACAAGCTTGACTCCCGAGGCTGGCTCCATTGCCAAACGGGCCGATCCATCCCCCAGCCTGCTAACACAGCCGAATGCAAAACGTGGTGGTTTTCAGTGAATTGGGCCCTAATATCAGTAACAAATCTTTGACAGAGGAACAGTCTGCTTGCGGATGTTGCGAATATTGATTTTGTCATTTATCCTAGGAAGTGAAAAATCAAGTCAAGTGATGAAAACGTCGGTCTCCGAATGGTTTCTGTTCAATCCAGAAACTTGACGCAGCCGGACCTGGTGAGGAACCGGCTGTCTTTGACAGACACTTTGGCTTTTGGGAGGTCTCTTGAAAGTACAGACATCTCGTTTTGGCGATATTGAAGTCGATGATGCCGACGTCATCTCGCTTCCCGAAGGCCTTGTCGGTTTCCCCGAGCTGGTTCGCTACGTCCTGCTCGACCATGACGCAGACTCACCCTTCAAATGGCTGCAGTCACTTGACGACGGAACCATGGCTTTTGTGGTCATCAGCCCTTTGACTTTCCGTCCCGACTACACAGTTGAAGTGACAGAAGAAGAGATCTCCATCCTGAATCTTCAGTCTCCGGACGACGCTGTGATTTCAGTTATCGTGACGATCCCATCCGACCCCAAGAAAATGAGCGCAAATCTGAAGGCTCCCCTGGTCTTCAACTTGAAGAACCGCACGGGCAAGCAGGTCATCGTCAAAGACGCGCAGTATCAAACCAAGCACTTCATCATGGAAGAAATCAAAAAGTACGCCAAAAAAGACCTTCAGGCAGAGATCAAAAAGTCTGCCCAGCACGCAAGCGGCGAAGAAGGTGCCAAAGGAACTGCCAAGGGCTAAACTCGCAACCTGTTGGTTTCAGCGGGAACCGAGCAATTCGGCAACCCAAGTTTCGTTGGACGGACATTGAACCTGAGTCGTGGACTCAAACTTTGTGGTCGAGTTGAACTCGGCCACTTTGTTTTTCAGAGTCGACAAAACTTCCCAATTGACTTCCTCCAATTCGTCAACACGCGCTTTGAGTTGATTTTGAATTTGCACCCTTGCCTTGTCACTTCCCCAACCATCGTTTGTGGGCTTCCGCAAAGAGGAAAGAGAGGCAATCGAAATCGAACACAAAGCGTTCGTCAAAGCACCCTTCGCTGTGCCCTTGAGCGGTCCCAAGGCACTGAACAAAAAGCAGCTTCCCGGCAACGCGCTCAGGGCAAAAGATTCGAACTGCCGCAGTGTTTCGCTTTTTTCCAACTCACTCCCAAATGCACGCACATCAACGAAATTGTTGTTTATCTTCTTGGTCTTTGCCTTGTCGAGAAAAAGCTTTCTAAGTCCCTCTCCGTCGAGGCGCACGTACACCGGTGTTTCTGCGTAGTACCAACACTGGTACAAAGCCATGTTCAGTGGATCCAGTCTGACTACAGGTATCTTACCACCCCCGCCGTAGGGCTGAATGGCCGGAACCATTGAAGTGTTTGAAGCCTGGGGCGAGGCTGCTCCTGCGTCGGCGGGGTCGGAAGCAAATGGGTCGTGAGCCTTCGCCTGGCTCCCCACCCCAATGCTTGTAGGGGCCTGCGCAAAGAGCGCCGGACTGTCGGTTGTCAGCGCCCACATATAACCTCGCACATTGCTGCCAAAGAGCCGCTTGCTGGCGGCACTAATCGCGTCGATTTCGGATTGCTCGCCGGATTTTGATTTCGGCCAGCAACCAGTCACTGTTCCAGTCACAAGAAGAGCTACCACGCTTGTTGCGGTCCACATTGAGCCCATGCATGCCCCCTGTCAGGCAAATTTTTACCTTTTTCGATCTTTTTTACCCATTCTTGAGTTTTCCGAAATTCTTCCGATTGTTATTCGGAGCTTGCGAGTTCCAAAAGGAGTTGGAGGTTGACCCAAGAGGTAATCAGAAACGACGAACGATATAAAATTGAGGCGCGTATTGGCTCAGGTGCGATGGCAACCGTTTATCGAGCCTACGATCAACGCCTCAACAGAATCGTTGCACTTAAAATTCTGCATGAACATCTAGCAACAAACGCGGAACTGCGTTTGCGTTTTGAGCAGGAAGCTCGCCTCGCTGCGCGCATCGATCATCCAAACGTCGTGCGTATCTATGATTTTGGTCTCAACAGTCAAAACCAGATTTTCATGGTTTCTGAATTTGTCGACGGCCGCAGCCTGACGCTTGCGATGCGGCGATACATGAGTCAATCGAATCCTTACCTCAGTCCGGTATTGGCTGCACTCGTTGCGCACGAAATCGCACGTGGAATTGAAGCCGCGCACCGCCATTCAGTGATTCATCGCGATCTCAAGCCAGACAATGTGCTGGTCTCACATCAGGGCGAAGTCAAACTCACCGACTTTGGCGTGGCACGCCCCTTCGATTCTTCGATGACCCAGGTTGGTCAATTTATTGGTTCACTCACCTATGCTTCTCCAGAACAAATTCAGGGTGAAAAAGTAGATGCACGAAGTGACATTTTTTCTTTCGGAGTCATCCTCTTTGAATTGCTGACGGGTCAGTTGCCATTCAGATCAACCAACCCGACCGATCTCGCAATCAAAATCACTCAGGCAAAAGTGCCTCCGCTGAATCAGGTGCGCGCTTCTGTTCCGTTTGAGCTCGATTCAATTGTCAGGAAATGTTTGCGGGCGAATCCGACCGAGCGCCCCGCCGCTGCCGAGCTTCTGGTCCGAGATTTGGCTTTGTATCTTGGTAAAAATGAAATCCAGATTTCGTCACGCATGATTCAGGATGGATTTGAAAATCCAAATTTGTTCTCTTCGACAATACGGCGTTCCCCATTGTCCGCGTCTGTCCCGTCCGACACAGATCAAGCGTTGCCGGTTGAGGTTAAACAAAATCCACCAGAGCCAAAAGAACAAGAGCGACCGAATCCTTTGCCAATTGTTGCAGGAAAAATTCCACAGCCCGCAGTGTCTCCGACTGAGGGCATCCCCGCAACACCAAAAATGCAGCCACAGGTCAGCCCACGCGTTGCTGGCCGTGCGAAGCCCATAAAGGATAAAGAATCGTGGTTCCCTCTTGGATTGATTGCCGCGCTTCTGATTGTTGCTGGAGTCCTTGTCGCCCGGCAATTTCCGGAAACTCAATCGTGGCTTGAACAGTGGCGGCATTATCTGAGTCAATCCCGCAAAGGGGCCACAGAGGAACTGTCAAAGGATTCGGTCAGGCCTTCCGAACCAAACGAAACTTTTTCTCAGGCACCCGTGATTCAACCGACGTTTTCTCCTCGTCCGACCGACACCTCAATCCCCCAATCACCTCAGATTCAAACGACTCGTCGCCCTGTGCCAGAAACGACGATCGCGAACAAGTCTGGACAATCAGGTTCAAACACGTCAACACCTGCAAAGAAAAGCAACGCACAGTCGCCAACAAAAACAAAGACGCCACAACCTCAAGCGAAACCAACGCGTGAGCCCACAAAAATCAAACCGACGAACGTAACCGCAACCAAACTCCCTACGGGCAAGACCGTCCCGGAAAATATCAACAACACTGCGGCGGGTCGCAAATCACAATTGCAGATCCAAACAAATCCTGGCCCCAGAACAATCGAAATATATCGAGGCAATCGCAAGGAATTTCTTGGACTCAGCGGTCGTACAAATTTTCCGCGGACCTTTTCTGCGGTCGAACCTGGCTTGGTCGTGTTGCACATTCCTGTAGAGGAAGTTGATGGTCGCAAATATGAGGGCTTCCAGATCAAAATCAAACTGGAACCAGGTAAACAATTCACGCTGCCTGCGGTCAATTCTCGAGCCCTTGTCAATGTCAGTCTGCGTTGCCCTCAAGACGTAATCGTTTCAAAGGTCAACGGGAAAAGGATTTTGCACCGTGGTGGACCCCTGACAATTGAAGCGGCGCAGGGTGGCACAGCTGAAATTGAGACTCTCAGCAAAAGTGGAGTGAAGGATGCGTTCAAACTTGAGATTCGAAGCGATGGTCAAACATTGAGTTGTGGCAACAATGCAAACAAGGACAGATGACTAGATGATGATGGTTCCAAACAAACAGTCAACACAAAGGATGGGACGGAAGCATTCCGTCGCTCTTTTGCTGCTGTTGATGTTCGCCATCATCAACCTGTTTGTATCTGCGGCAGCTCAAGCCAACTCCTTGCGTGACGCGAAGAGCAAATTCTCGCAAGGAGACCTTCCTGCGACTGTCAACATCCTCGAACCCGAGCTTTTTCCCAAACCAAAACTCGGTGGCAAGGATCTGGAATCAGCCAGAGGCCTTTATGGGATCACTCAATTTATTCTGGGCAACAAAGCAAAGGCGGAGTCTGTGTTCACCCAGATGATAAAAGCGAATCCTCGGGCGAAACTGGACAGAAAATATTTGCTTGATCCGGGCGCCGAACCTTTCTTTGAGAGCTTAAAGAAAAAAGGAGTCGGCAAAGCGGCTTCCACTGATGATGATGTCAAGCAGCGCTCCGTGAGTGTCAATGAAAAGAAAAAAGCATCAACTTCACAGAAAGACGCCATCAGTCGTCGCGGCCAGAGTTCTTCAGCGCGCCCAACTCCGCCTCCGGAGGCTCCAAGAGCAAAACCTGTCAAGGAGGCTGCACCAAAAGCAGGACCGTTCACCGGCATCAAGGTCAACGTCAACGCACCACGAGCGACGCTCTTTGCTGATGGAATATTTATTGGTTCACCGGAAGATAAAATTTCACTCGACCCAGGAAAGCACGTGATTTCAATCAGCGCCGAGGGATACGAAACCCAGGAAAAGAATATCAAGGTCGAAAAAGGAAAAACGCTTCAGATGAATGTGAACCTGATCAAGGTGGGCAGTCAGAAGCAATCCCAGCCGACAAGCCAAGCTGGCAAAAATGCAGCGACCCATTCCAGCGCAACACTTGGACGCAGCGGCAATGGCAAAGGCGACGGCCTCAAACCCAGCGGACCCAAAAAGAGTCTCAACTTCAACCAGGACCTTCCCGGCGACCAGGGTGGGAAACGTTCTCAGCGCAGCACGGCCGATCAATACTTTCAGGAACCGCCACCGCAGCAATATTCTCAACCAGCTCCTCAGTACTCGCAGCCACCACAACAATACGCTCCCCCGCAACCGCAATACCAGCAACCTTATCCGCAGCCATATCCGCAGCCTCAATACAGCTATCCACCCCCAGCCTACCCGGCACCACAATATGTGGCTCCACCCGTCTATGCTCCGCCGCCTGCATACGGATACCCTGACCCCTACGCGCAGCCGCCTGCTTACGCTGCACCGCCACCACCCAGTTATGGAGCACCGAATCCATACGAAGAGGAAGATGAGGCAGGAGACTACGAAGCACCATCATCACGCAGCAGTGGTGGGAGCCGTTCGCGCAAGAAGTCCCGAAAGAAAGGCAATGCATTCATTGCTGTACTGCCCTTCGGCGCCGGGCAATTTCAGAATGAACATTACGGCAAAGCGGTATTCTTTGCGGGGGCGGAAGCTGGGGCTTTGGGCTACGGGCTTTATCTCAAATTCTCTGTCATCCCCAACGCCTTGAAGAAATTCGAAGCAGACAGATTGCTCGAAGTTGATCTGAGTGATGATGAAAAAGCCACCAACGAGATCCCACGCGATGAATATCTCAAAAAAATCAACAGTTACTTTCAATATTCTCTGATTGGTGCCGGAGCCGTCTATCTTGTTGGTGTCATCGACGCCCTCGCAAATTTGGAATCAGGGACAAAACGAAAGCGCGCCGTGGAATGGGTGCCAACAACTGAGAAGAGCAAATTCGGACTCGCATTTGGGCCCACTGCGGAAGGTGGCGTTAATCTCAAGTTCACATTGAATATCGATTGAGAAGATAAATGTCGTGGAACGAGCCATTTGAGCTGTCGCTAAAACCATTCACCTACAAGTACTCTCAACCCAAAGAGTATCGCTACACTATTGATTCCATCGAATTCATGTGGCGACTGA
>JBDLRR010000243.1:0-7423 GCA_039799985.1 Pseudomonadota bacterium
CTGCTTTTTGTAGATCACGCTCGTAGGCCAACGACAGTTCGTTTTCACCCAAGCTTGTCTTGAGCAACAAACTCGAACTCAACGATCGGCCCGAAAGCCGAATGAGGTTGGCCATGACTGCTGTCTTGAAAACTCCAACTTCCTTGCCCAGAAAACGCGACCAATTGGCTTCGGACTCAACAAACTGAACGTTCAGGCCAGCGAATTTATTGTCGAGATTCTGCACCGCAAACAACCGAAGTCCCAAGCCAAATGGTCCACTCCCGGTTTTTTCGCCTCCGAGCCCTTCGAGGTTTGTGAACAAGCCACCAATCAATTTCAGCACCTGACGTCGCGAATACCCCTCAGGAAGCGCAGTTGTGCGCGACAAACCAAGTGGATTCGTGTCGTATTGCAATGACAACGGTGAAACCACCGTCCAGGGTCGTTCGCGCGAAATACGCGACATAAATACACCGACTGATTGCTGAAGCGCAGGATCAAGTGACTCGTTCCACGTCGTTCTCGTAAAACTGCTGCGCGCATCAAAGAGACGCCCGGTTTCATATGCAATAACGCCCATATAATAGGGAAGCATTGCACGTCGTTGCCCCCTGAGATCATTCGATTGTCCGGCAAGCCGGAGCAAAACGTCGGCGTCCTTCCACTCTTTTCGCTCCATTAAAATCAAAGCAGTTTCGAATTGTGCGAGTGCATCATTTTCATCAAGCTTGAGCGCAGCTTTCAACAATTCATAAGCTTCGTCGATCTGATAGAGTCCTTTGGCAACAAGTGCCTTGGCCACAAGAAGTCTTTTGTTTTGGCTAACTATTTTGTCAGAAAAAGTCTTAAGCAGTTCTGCTGCATCAAAAAAGTTTTCTTGCTCAATCAACTCCTCGAGTTTTCTTGTTCTGCGCTGCAGCTTTAGCTGTTCTGCAGGTGTCGCGCCCGATCCGGTGGATCGATTTTGAACAGAAGAAGATTGCGCCAGAGCTCGCGGCACCAGAGCAATGTTGCAAGCGCAAAACAACTCCAACAAGACAATCGAACATGCACTGACTCTAATTCTTTTTCTGGGTTTGCCCACCAACATACGATTCACCCGCAAACAACGTCAGATACTTTTTCAAATCGGTCATCCCGGTCAAACCGAATTCCGGACGGAACTGACGTTTCTTCAAGGGTAACAGCAATCTGCCGTCAGGTGTGAGTCGAATGCCCTTCACTTCCCGATTGCAGACGTCGAAAATCCGTCTGACGATGGCCTCGGCGTCCTGGTCATCCCGCGCCTGCAGTATTTCAGGGCTGATCTTGACCTCGGTGAAGTCGTCGCTGACGTTCAGCCCTATTCCGCCAAAACTCATCAACCAGCGGCGAATGCGGGCCATATCGGCAAGGTTCTGCACCGTCTCGGGCAACGGTCCGAACCGGTCGGCACATTCGACTGTCAGGGCAGCAAGATTGTCTTCGTTTCTTGCACCAAAGAACCGACGATACAACCGCAATCTTTCGCGCGCATTCTGAACATAATCTTCAGGAATCTGGGCTTCGACCGGAATCTGGATTTCAGCTTCAGGCAATGGCCGCACCTTGCGACCACCAATTGATCTGATCGCATCGTCGAGCATCTGCAGATAGGTTTCCAGTCCAACCTCAGTCACACGACCACTTTGATCGTCGCCCATGATGTTGCCCGCCCCTCGCATCTCGAGGTCCTGACTCGCAATGACAAAGCCACTTCCCAACTCTTGATGCTCACGCAAAACCTCAAGACGCTTGACGCCCTCATCTTTCTCATTGGCGGTGGGGCTCATCAGGAAATAGGCATAACCGCGTGTGGAACGCCTTCCAACACGACCTCGGAGCTGATACAGCTGCGAAAGTCCGAAATGGTCAGCATCCTGAACGATGATGGTGTTCACGTTGGGCATGTCGATGCCGGACTCGATGATTGTCGTGCACAAAAGAACATCGAATTTTTGATCAATAAATTCGATCACTGTTTTGTCGAGTTCTTTTTGAGCCATTTTTCCGTGGCCAATACAAACGCGGGCTTCAGGCACGAGTTTCTTCAAATAAACTTCAACCGAAGCAAGATCTTCGACTTTGTTGTGGACAAAGAAGACCTGTCCTGCCCGTGCCAATTCGTACTTGATGGCATCGCGGATCGTCGACTCCTCAAAAGGACAAACGAATGTCTTCACCGCAAGTCGCGCTTTGGGAGGTGTGGTGAGTAGACTCAATTCGCGCAAACCAATCATTGCCATCTGTAAAGTTCGTGGAATGGGTGTCGCGCTCATCGTCAACACATCGATACCGTAAGAGATGGTCTTGATTTTTTCCTTCTGCAAGACCCCAAAACGCTGCTCTTCATCAACTATCAGCAAACCCAAATCGCGGTATTTGACGTCGGGCGACAACAACCGGTGAGTGCCGACAATGATGTCGATGCCACCTTCCTGGAGCTTCCTGAGAACCTTGGAGGAGCCGGCGGCTCCAGAAGATCGATCAAGAATTTCGATGTTGACTCCGAACTGCCCGAAGCGTTCCTGCAGGCTTCGAAAATGCTGATGCGCCAGGACGGTCGTCGGAACAAGCCATGAAACCTGCTTGCCATCCAGCACTGCGCGGTAGGCAGCCCGCATGGCAACTTCTGTTTTGCCAAAGCCAACATCACCACAAAGCAGACGATCCATTGCTTTGGGGCGCGTCATGTCGGCTTGGATTTCACGGGTGGCTTTAAGTTGATCGGGGGTTTCATCGTATGGGAAAGCCGCCTCAAACAACAAATAGTTATCTTCGATTTGAGCATAGGCATGGCCAGGTGTTGTCGCCCGCTTAGCCTGATGCTCGAGAAGTTCTTTGGCAACCTTGGCCGCTTCTTCCTTGGCTCTGGCTTTACGTTTTTCCCATTGGGTTCCCTTCAGGGAATCCAGTTGGGCGTCATCCGCTCTGCTGGAACCAATATAGCGTTGGACTAGATTCAATTTATGGACAGGAACATAGACCTTGTCGTTGCCCGCGTATTCAAGGACCAAAAAATCGCCCGAGATATCCAGGACACGAATGGTTGTCAGTCCACGAAATCTTGCGATTCCATGCTGAACGTGCACGACCAAATCGCCTTCCGCAAAATCGCCGAATTGGCCTGAAATGAGAGTCTCTGCCGCTTCCCTTGAAGCTCGCTGCGAATCTTCGTCGGAATAGCTTTCCAGACTGTGATCCTTGCTGACGCCGCGCAGCCACTCTTCCGGAAGAACCAAAACAGACGCATCCGGAACAAAAAACGGATTGGCAAATTTGGCCAACCTGGTAACCCAATGTGATACTGAATCAGGTCTGTCGGCACGGTTGAAGTCCGTCAACGCAAAACTTGCGATTGGAGTTTCCGCGTTCAGCTTTTTGCCCGAATCTTCAAAATGGGCTCGCAAAAGTGCTACAAATTCAAGACAAGAATCCTGAGACGGACTGGTAAAAACACAGCCGAACTGAGGATTTTCAAGCAACATTCCACTGACAATACGGAGCCGCTCGGAAAATTTGCGCTTTGATGCCTCGCTGATTTTTGTCTCAATCTGAGAAGGAACTGCAAATTTCGAGACGTTTTCTGACTCTGGCGCATGGGATTTGAGCCATTCTTGGAATGACGCAAAGGTCGGAAAAAGCTTTTCAGGCTTGATGGTCATGTACGACTTGCCATAGCCCGCCTGCCAAGCATTTTCATAAATATCGATCGTTTCCTGCAAGCCTCCCATCACCCGCTGAGGTTCGTTCAGCAAGTGCACCTGCATTCCGCCACGCCCATCCGAAAAAATCGAGTGGATATAGTCCAGCGGCGAAACAAAATCGGTGTCTGCAAAAAGAGAACAGAGGTCATCCACGCCAGGAAACGGAATGGAACAACGAACATTTTCAAGCAGGTCGTTACGCACACTTCCTTGCAATCCTTGTGCCAGAATCGCTTTGTTGAATTTATCAATCCATGGCCCCATCTGCGATTCGTGCGGCCAGACAAATTCTCTTGAAGGAAGGATACTGACACGATCGCGGGTGTCGAATGAACGCTGATCAGCCGGTCGAAACAGGCGGATTTTTTCGAGAGTGTCGGCAAAGAATTCGCAGCGCACCGGATGACGTTCGCCGGGTGTCCAGAAGTCGAGAATCCCGCCGCGAACGGCGCACTCTCCAACTTCTTCGACGCGCTGGACAGACTGGTATCCCAATGTCAAAAGTCGATCGAGTATCGCATCTTGATCATGTTCAGCACCGACCAAAAGCTCAAGTGTGTTGGCAGCCAACCAACGGGACGAGGGAACGATGCGCAGCAGTGCCGAGGCTGAAACCACCAAACAACGCACAGAGCCTGTGCGCAAAAGATGAAGTGTTCCAAGGCGTCGAGCCAGAAGTCTACGCACAGATTCAAATCGATAGACACCCGTCTGAACGAATGCGGGCAAGCCGGCAATTTCATCACCCGAAAACCGATCGCCAGCCATTTGCCTGAGGCATTCTTCGACCAACACAGAATCGTTGTCGTTGGCCGTGACAACCAGGTGAAGCTTCGCTGGATTCTGCGTTGCTTGCTCCACAACTTCAGCGGCTGCAATTTCCAGAGTTCTTTTCATTTGCCAATCCAATCAAACTCACCCTTTTGGTCGCGGTTGAGAAGATGCGCAACGGCGTCGTCGACCGGACGATTTTCGTGCAACACCTCGTATGCCATCTGCAAAATCGGCGTGTCCAGATTCAACTTTTTGCTGAGCAGATGCGCGCTGCGGGCAGTCGAATAACCTTCAACGGTTTGACCAATTTCAACCAAAACGTCCGCCATCGGGCGCCCACGGTTTTGAGCGATGGTCAGGCCAAAGCGGCGATTGCGTGACAGGTCACCGGTGCAAGTCAAAATCAAATCTCCCAACCCGCTCAATCCCAAAAAGGTCATGGGCTGAGCCCCCAAAGCCGCACCCATTTGAGCCATTTCACCCAAACCGCGTGTCACAACAGCAGCTCGAGCATTGTGACCCAGTTGCAAGCCGTCGACGACTCCTGCAACAACAGCAATCACGTTTTTTATAGCTCCACCAAGTTCAACTCCAACAACGTCGTCGGTGCCGTACACCCGGAAATGTGGACGATGGAGAAGTTTTTCTGCGCTGCGACGCACAAAGCCATCGGCAGATGCCACGACAATCGCGGTGGGCAAACCCGCCTGAAGTTCCTTCGCAAAACTTGGGCCACTGAGAATTCCAAGGCCTGAGTTGCCGGGAAGAAGTTCACCGAGAATTTCATGCGGCAACTTGAGAGTGCCAAGCTCAACTCCTTTGGCAGCACAGAGCACCGGCACCGGTTTTTCCGGCTGCAGAATCGGCCAAAGGACATCCCGACACCAGACGCCAACATTTCGCAGTGCCTGACAAGGAACCGCCAGAATGATCAGGTCGACTTTGTCGCCCCTGAATGACTCAACACTTTCAGGCACCATGGTCTGAAGCTGAACGCCGACACTCCCCGCGAAGGCTTCTCTCGCATCAAGAAGCGATGACTCATCGAGACCCATCAGGGTCACCTTGGCCCCGCCTTCGTATGCACACTTGGCAAGAGCACGTCCAAAAACGCCCGGCCCGACAACCAAAACATGTGAATAAGCCGATTCCGAAGGCAGGTTCGAAAGGGTTTGAGAGGATGAATCCTGCATCGTCATAGACAACCTCGTGTGCGCACTGTCTTGAATGAAAAAACTGTCTAGCCAACGGCTTTTATGGAACTGTGACGCCCCGGTCAATCTTGACGTCCCGCGAACAATCCCGGACACTTGCGGTTAAACAATTTCGGGAGTCGTCAATGGACCTCAATCAATTACGCGAAAACACACATGAACTTCGTCGTTTGCTGGCAACAAAGGTTCTTGGACAAACCCAGGTCATCGATCTTGTCGTCATCACAGTCCTCTGTGGCGGTCATGCCTTGCTGACAGGTGCACCCGGAGTTGCAAAAACCACGTTGGTCCGTTCGCTGGCGCAAGCTCTGGGTTGTGGCTACAAGCGCATTCAGTTTACCCCCGACCTGACTCCATTCGATATCCTTGGTGGAGACACGATCCAGTTTGACGAAGAAAATCCCGACGTGAAAAGAATCGCTTTTGTGCCCGGGCCGATTTTCGCGCCATTTGTGTTGGCCGACGAAATCAACCGCGCTTCACCCCGAACCCAATCTGCACTTCTGGAGGCAATGCAGGAAAGACAGGTGAGTTTGGGAGGTCAAAGCCGCCCCCTTCCCAGACCTTTCTTCGTTTTTGCAACCCAGAATCCTATCGAGAACGAGGGAACTTTTCCGCTTCCAGAAGCTCAATTGGACCGCTTCCTGTTCAATATTGATGTTGGCTATCCTGGTTTCGAGACCGAGCTCCAAATCGCAACCATGCCTGGCATCGACAAAGAACTACCTGCTCTTTCGGGTGCTGCACTTGTGGTCAATGCGCGTCAAAGCATGGAACAATTTCCGATGTCTCAGCAGCTCGTGGAGGCCTGCGTTCGCCTGGTGCGCAATACACGACCTGAGGAAACCCGTCTTCAACACATTAAAAACTTCGTCGAATTCGGCTCCAGCCCGCGTGCATCCCAGGCGCTGGTTCTTGCAGCCAAAGCGGCAGCCTTTCTGAGTGGCGCCAGCCAGGTCGGTTGGGAACATGTTGAACGGGTCGCCCCAGCTGTTTTGCAACACCGGCTCGTCCTCAATTTCAAAGCAGCCAGTGAAGGCATCAAGAGCCTGGATGTCTGCAAAACCCTGGTTGCAGAAAGCATTCTCTAAACCTGCAATTATTCTTGACAGAGTCAAATGATTGTGATGCCTTGCAGCCTGGACCGATCTTCCCTGCAACCCGTGGTTGTTCCGTTGATTCGGTCAGATTGCAGGAGTGCGCGCATGTCGAAAATCAACCCGGATTTCATCAAGTCGACATCGACTCCATCGTCTGAAATCCTCGGACAAGGGACTGCGTACGTTCGGCAAGAGGAAGAAGTCTTGGTTGAAACGGCCAGAATCATTGGCCAACCAGAAGGCCCATTTGGCACTGCAGTCTGTGCAAAGCAAACGCTCTTGATGAGAAGCCTGGGTGCAGCCCGCTATTCGAAATTCGAAACTCTCGAAATTGCTCGGTATGGCTTGTTCGCAGTTTGTCAAAACACGAGCCAGCACCCCTATCACGCCAAGACCACTTTGCTCGAACTGCAACTTTTCCTGGGTAATGCTGCTCATCCGAACACCCCAAACATCAAGGCCATTGCGCGCATCGAAGAAATCAAAACTGCGGTTGATGTGCCTCAAACCACTCCAGCCGGTTACGTATTGCGACTTCTTCAGATGCAACCCGAAGACTCTGCGAAACTGGAGCGATTCATTAACGATCATCTGCTCCGCACCGCGATTTGATTCGGTTCATGCACGT
>JBDLRR010000244.1:0-15234 GCA_039799985.1 Pseudomonadota bacterium
TTTCTATTTTCTGTGATGGTGTTGGATCGCTTGATGCATTCCATCGACAATGATGTGCGCAACTCTCCCTCTTATCTGAACCGTTCGCGCAATCATCTTCAGTCCCGAATCACAGCTCTCAAGCAGTCGGTTTCTGCAGCTTTGGCTGAGGCGATTCCAAATCACCTTGATTCAGTTTTTCCTGCGGGCAGCCCATAATCAGCCCTTTACGAACAGGTCAAAATTTTCCGGGTTGGATTCATTCCCGACATCCCTGCAAAACCGGTTGCAAAAGTTCATCTGCCGCCGCCGATACCTTCAAAGACTCTTCGGCTCCTAGAGGTTGACGGGTTGCGTGGCGCATGGATGCGCGACGTCTATGCTATGGAGGGCTTTCTATGCCTGATTTTTTCTTGACCCAAAAGCTCAAAAAGCTGTGCGAGTCGCCTTGCACACTCCTCTGGCTTGAGGGTTCAAAGCACGATCGTGTGCTTTCGGTGCGTTTGCAGGACCGAAGATTGGTCCTCAAACTTTCCGACCAGACCAGCCGCGTCGTGGCATTCGACAAGTACTCTGTCACATCCGTCGGTCTGCAGTTCTGGTCGAACGGACGCCCGGGGGTTCTCTACCGCTGGGAACAGGTGCCGCGTGAGACGATCGATGGCAAGCAAAAAACGACTCTCAGAATCACGGACACAGGCGAAGAACCACCGCCGACGGCAGCGTAATTGATTCAGCGCTCATCCAACTGGCAGGCCAACAGTTCCTTGTAATATCTGTCGATGTCGAGAGCATAACGTTCTTGTGCTCCGGGCTTTCCGTTGTACACGTACGCCAACGAGTAAAGGTCCGTCGGACCGGCAACTGTCGATTCGGCCAACAACCTCAAACTGAAATCAAGATTCGTAATAATGTTGTGAGCAATGCCTTTCCAAAGCGGATCATCAGCATGAATCCATCTGCCTGCAGGCGTTCGCGCCTTTGTGACTTTGGCAATGCCCACTCCGTTGCATTTCCCTTTCCAACACTGGTCACCCCAGAGCCCCAATCTTGACTCCTTCATGACAAAGGCCATGTGCGCCTCAACTGGCCGTACCCGACCCAACGACCATGCGCGAAAACTCTGCGCTGCGGGGGTATCACTCTCCAGAATCACTCTTTGAAAACATTTTTTGAGAAAACGGGCACGTGTGCACATATCCATTGCCTGAAATTCGGAAACCTTCAGCAGTGAGGCCGACTCTGAGCGATCCAGCGGATAACTCAAAGGCCTGGACAAAGACGCGAGGCGCTCATTCCTGGTGGAGAAGTCTGCAGTTCCAGGACGTTCATCCCAGGTGAAAATGCAATAAGTCGGAGCCTTGTTCACAGTTTCCTGTTGTTCACTGCGCGCTTTTTTGGCTTCGGGCAACTCACGTGCGGGAGTCGGCGTCGGTTCGGGAATCCTGATGAGAGTCTTTCGTGGATCAGGTTTAGCAGTGGGTGCGGCAACAACGGTCGGAACTGGTTTTGGTGCCTCATTGGATTTTCGTGGCGAAACTCTATCCTCTTTTGGCGACCTGGAATTGCCGCCAACGCCAGGTGAAGTTTCAGGTTCATCGATGGAGATTATTTTCCTCACATCCGCCTGAGAGTCATTTTTGCCGGCAATGTTTTTAGTCTGGTCCAATTTTCCATCACCCGCAGAGGCGGCCTTCTTCTGGTCGGCCTTGGTCTCGGCGGGCGCAAATTTTCTTCTCTCGGACAATTCGGTTTGTACGCGCTCAAACAGGTCAATTGGCCACGAGAGTTGGAGGCACTGCGATTGGTCTGTATGCGACAATTTCGCCCGGCAAGCATCGACTTGATCGATCGGGAATGGCCCGTATACGACGCCTGAAGAAAGGCAACTGCCTCCGGGCATAGTCTTGGTGCCAGGCGGACAGCCATCCGCATACTTCTCTTTCAATTTGTCGAAAAACTCCAAGGGCCAATCCTGACGTTGAACACACGTCCCAGCGTCGGAAGGAAAAAGCTCACGACACAATTCCTGCAGCTCGAGCGGAAATGGTCCCAGGACAACCCCTCCGCGTGAGACACACGTCCGCGGCTTCGCAACAAAAACAGAATCCTCGGGGCAAGCGCCAGGCTCAGACTTTTCAAGAGAATCAGTTGCTTTCCGATCGGCGGCAGAGGTCTTGCCGGTGTCCGCTTGTTCCTTGGAGGATGAGACTTTCTTGGAAACGCACCCGTAAAGCACAACGAACGCTGCCACAAGCAGCTTTTTGGAACGACGGGTCGAGCTCAATCCAAATCGCACGACGACTGCCTCTCGTTGTTGAACTCACTGAAAATCAGTTTGGAGCCTTTGGTTCATTTTACCCACCAGAGCCCCGCGGACAAAAAAAACCATGACAGGTGTCAATATTTCAGGGTTTGCGGCCTTCAAGAGTCTGTCGGTAGGAACGCAGGCAAATGCGTAAATATTCAACTGCCAGAGCAACATCAAAGCCCGACTTCTCGCACACCGACAAATTCCAGATCGGTGTCAACACCACCGTTGTTTTGGGGTCAGCAAACAGCCACTCGGCGTCACCGATTCCAAGCACCACGGGCTCGTTGCTGGCACTCACAACAGTTGGGCTGTAGAGGTCGGCCGTTGAAAGTCGATCGCCCACGCCAAGAAACATGCGCGCACGGGCTGTTGATTGCTGCACAGCTCCCGTCATGACATCCTCTGCTGCAGGCACAACCAACAACATCAGCGACGTGCAAGCAAGCATCTGCATCAGTGCCAGAACCCGCACAACCCCAAGGGAATGAAGACCCGCAAGTCGACGGGTGAGTCCTGCCCGTGTCATCCAGGCTTTCATAAAAAAAGCTGCAAGCAGAAGACTTGCTCCAGCAACAAAGAAGCCGGCGGCAAGTTCCTCACGTCGCAAGAGTACTGAAGCCAAAATCGCAGCCTCGCGCTCCTGGAGCGAGAAAAAACCAGACAACCAAGGCTCCCAAAGCAATAAACAAATAGCCAGAATCATGAACATGATCGGCAAAACAAAGGGAATGGTGAAAGTTGAAAAACGAGTCAAATTGGCGACAATTCGCCTCGAAGGTTTGCCACTCATCCATGGTCCGACCGATGCGAGCAATGCCAAGGCTGGCCAAACAGGCCATATGTAGTTCGGAAGTTTGGTTGCAAGCAAAGAAAAGAACAAGGTGCAAAACAACGACCACGAGACAAGCCATCTTTTGACCGCCGTCTCTGCCTCAGGCGCATCTTTGCTGATATCGGCCAAATCCTGCGAACTGCATTTGGGCAGAAACATCCCGGCCAACAACCATGAAATCGTCAAGCCGCCGCCCAGCAACAAAATCGGAAGATAATAAAAAACGCTTCCGCCATGCCCCTCCATTGCTGAGGTGGCACGCCCGAAATGATGCCTGACGAAAAACTCTTCAACGAACGAAGCGCCCCCTGTGGACCACAGGAATGCATAAAAGCCGACAGAGGCAATTGCGGCCACCAACGCCTGTGGAAAGAATTTCAAAAGACCGAGGCGCAACGATTCGAAAAGATATTTGACTTTGTTCTGAGAATACAACTCTGCATTTTGCCAAAAACAAAACAGAACAGCACTTCCAGCCGGCAGAACCAAACCGACCAAACCTTTGGTTGCAGTTGCTCCGGTCATTCCAATGCAGGACAAAAACCACAAACTCTTTGCAGAAGAATGCCCCGATATACGAGCATGAATCCTCAAAGCCTCACTGCAAAAAAACAACGATGTAAACAACACCAGCAATGGGTCAAGCAACACAGCCGTTGATGCGACGGTTGGAAGAAAGCACATCATATAAAAATAAACGGGAGAGATCCCGCCTCGGTGTTGATGCCTCTCTTCAAATCGGTGTTCAGATTTGCGTTTGGTCAACTTTTTCCAGGTGGTGTGCAAAACAAACAAAGTCCCGAAAGAAAAAATCAAACTCAAAAAACGGCTCGCAAACGCTGTCACTTGTGGCTCGGAACCGTCAATTACCCAGCTCAAAAGAGCGATTGCGCCAATATATGTGGGAGGCTTGTGGTTGTATGCTTCACCATTGAACATTGGCTGGGAAAGCCAATGTCCGGCGGCCTTCATTTCCTCTGCCATGCGGCGATAAATAGACTCGTCGAAGTCAAAAGGCTCAATCGCAAACGAACGGATACAAAACAGCACAACCAGGCCACCGATAAAGATCATCACCAGCGGACTGAGAAGCGCATTGAGCGAGCGTCGGCCGCCTGCCACCACGGGATTTGTCATTTCAGTCGTCTTTCCTGATTTGCCGTTTACCAAGAGCAACTTGAATTTGACTGAAGTAGCCACGCATCATGTTGCCTTCGCGCTCAGTCAATTCTGCGCGATTAAGAATTCGATGGAAATAATGGAGGAGCCTTTCGGGATTTCCCTCACGTGTCAGACCAACGTCCACCATCGTCTGTCGCCAATGCGACACCAGGTGCAATAATCCCTCAGCCGTGATGGGCCTCTCTGACTCAAAGCGTGTTTTCACAATCGGCTTCTGCTGTTCTTCCGACATGGAATTCCAAAGACATCCCGCAAGCACAATTCCAACTGCCTGACTCAAATTCAAGGACGAGACTTTGGGATTTGTCGGAAGCGAACAAATAGCAGAACACAGAGTCAAATCATCCTGCGACAAACCCGTGTCTTCCGGACCGAACACCAAATCAACCCGCTCAGTGCGGCTCGGCAAAGATGACAGCTCACTCCAACCAAGGTCAGGGCGTCGCATATCGCCTGTTCGGCGCGAAAAACCAACGGCAAAGCCCGCTCCTTCGAGTGCGTCCCTGAGAGTCGGCACAACCTTGAATGATTCCAGAACGGCGCTCGCATGAGTGGTCGCCAGAGCACGAGCCTCAGAAGACAACACATCGCAGCGAGGATTGACCACCACAACATCACTCACCGCAAAATTTCCTGCCAAGCGGGCAATCGAACCGATGTTGGTGGAATGCATGGGGTTGACGATTACAAGTCTCAAATTCATTCGAAAAACGCCTCTGGAAAGCTCTTCATCAACAAAGCCTGTGCGGCCTGCGACGCCCGAAGATGATGTGATTTCCATTGCTCGTGCGCCATTGCGCCGACCGTATTGCTGACACCCAAACAGGCTGACCATGGCACTCCAAATCGAGCTGCCGCCAGAGCCACGCCAAAAATTTCGAGGTTCTCAAGCTCTGCAAGTTGAGACAATGAATCGGCAAGCTGCGGGTCCAAACTGATTCCGGGTGTGGACAATGCTCTCAAGCATCTGGAATCGACGATTCGAGCAAGATCAACGCAAGCGTCCAAATATTCACAGCGTTCGACCTTCGGCAAATACGAATGACTTCTCGCGAGGTCGCCATCACTCCATCCTGCCTTTGTCACAAGATGAGCACTTTCCAGCGGAACATACGAATCGTATGCACCGGCCGTTGCAAGAAAACAAATCCTGTCAGGCAAGGCATTAGCAGCTGCGGCATTCGCCAAAGCAGAACCAAGATTCAAAGCCGCGCGCGGAGTGCCAACTCCTGTTGTCAGAAATCCTATATTCCGAACAACGCGAAACGAGTCATCAATAACTTTGACAGGCTCACCAGTTGAAATTTCTTCTGCCAGATGACTTTGTTCCGGCCACCAGGCAGACACAATCCAGGTTTTCAATCCTGCACAATCCGATTGAATCATGAAAGTTCAACCTCAGATTCAAGCTTTGCCAAAGATTCGCTCGCGGCAAACCAGAGGGATTCGGTTTCATTGAGTGCATCGCGCAAACCGGAGAGTTCGCTGCCGACCTGTTGCGCTCGAACATAATTGCTGCCCACTTCAAGCAATACAGCTTCAAGTTCGGTGATTTTAGTCTGAAGATTTTCCATCTTTGATTCCAAATCGAAAATTTTTCGGGTCAAACCTTGTCGTTCACGCTTCTCTTGCTGCGATGCCGCCCTCAAACGCATTCGTGATTCTTTGGAATTTGAATCCGAATTGCCTGCCTGAGCGGAACTCATTCCACTGGCAGCCGAAACATCGAGAATATTCGGGAATCCCGAAACTTCCGCGAGACGCGGATAATCGTCAAGGTTCCCCTCGAAAAGGGCATTTCGCCCGCCAGGAAGCATGACAAACACGTGAGTCGCGAATGAATTGATGAACTCACGGTCGTGACTGACACAAAGAATTGTACCTTCGAAATCCTGCATTGCTTCCGAAAGAATTTCAGCACTCGACATGTCGAGATGGTTGGTCGGTTCGTCAAGAATCAAAAAGTTCGCATTTTGAGCCAAAAGAATCGCCAATCCAACTCTGTTCTTTTCTCCACCTGAAAGAACTTCAACTTTCTTGAAAACATCGTCGCCACGGAACAGAAAATTGCCCAAGAGTGCCCGAGCCTCTTTCTCAGACAAACTTGTTCGGCGAAGGACGTTTTCAAGAACAGATGTTCCCTTTTGAAGAACCGACATTTGGTCCTGCGCAAAATAAGCACTCGCGACCTGGTAACCAAGCTCACAAATTCCGGATATTTTTCCAACGTTGCCGGCAATGGTCTCGAGCAGCGTCGACTTTCCGATTCCATTGGCACCAATGACGCAAATTTTTTGGCCGCGCAAAACGTTCAAATGGAGATTCTGTGCCAAAGGTTTGTCCTGCGAATAGCCGATCGTCATCTGTGAAATCCGCAAAACCTCTTTTCCGCTTGGAGTCGGAGCCTTCAATGAAAAGGCAACTTCACTCTCTTTCTGCGGCAAAGAAATGTCATCTTCGAGCGCCTGCAGTCTCGCAAGCATTTTGACACGCGCTTGTGCCTGACGAGCTTTGGTGGCCTTTGCACCAAAGCGCTCAATAAACCGAGTCAGCTCCGCTTTTCTCCTTGAAATGGCTTCCGCCCGTGACACGTCCTGTTGTTCTGCTTGTTCTTTCTGCTCGAGGAAAGAATCAAAATTCCCTTTGTACACACGCAACTGTCCCGCAGAAATATGCGCTGTCATGGTCGCAAGTCGATTGAGCAAGCCGCGATCGTGGGACACAAACAACAAACACCCCGGAAAACTCCGTAGGTATCCTTCGACCCAAACAAGACTCGGAAGATCAAGGTGGTTGGTGGGCTCGTCGAGCACCAGAAAATCGGGTTCATTCAAAAAAACTTTGGCAAGCTCCAGTCGCATCCGCCAGCCACCAGAAAGTGTTCGCGGATCGACATCAAACTGCTCCAACGAGAAGCCCAAACCCGAAAGAATTCCGCGGGCGCGACTTTCAACCAACAATCCGCCAGCATCCTGAAAATTTTTCTGCGCACGCTCGAAAGATTCCAGTGCTGATGTTGAGCCCTCAGCAACGAGCAACTCCTGTGCCTTTTCGAGGCTGTGCCAAAGCTCGCGGATACGCCTGTGCCCTTCGACACATTCCTGGAGCACCGTCTTGCGGGGATTCGGGTTCGGCTCTTGCGGCAAATAACCAATCACACACTCACGGGGTCTGATGATATGACCCGAATCGCAATCTTCGGTTTCGCAGATCATATTCAACAGTGTTGTCTTGCCGGCACCATTGGCACCAACCAATGCAATCCGCTCGCCGGCCGGAAAATGAAAGGTGGCATCTCGCAGAATCACTTGTGGCCCATAGGATTTGCTGATGCGCTCGATGCGAATCACCCGACTTTACCCCTTGCGTCGATCCATCTATTGAATTCGGCAATGGCAGGATCCCGATACTTCGGCAATTCATTGAAAATTTCGTGACCAGCTCCAGCAATTTCGACAGTCCGCAATTGACCTCTGGGAAACAAGGGGGCCACAGCTTTGGTCTTGGCAGGATCAACAAGTTTATCTGACCCGGCATAGACGAGAGTGATGTCCGCACGAATGCTCTGCGCCGCACGTGCAATCATGTCGTCCTGCATGCTGCCAAGAAAAACGGCTCCAAAACGAGCGGAAATTGAAAACAGATTCATTTCGTCTGCAACATAGGCCGCATTGTTCTCGGGATTCTCAGAAATATGTGCCGGAATGATATCCACGGGAACAGGCGTCTGGGGAGCCAATCTGGGTAGCGTTGCCGCAATCATTTTCTTCCACTGCGGAACTCTCTGGTAAATGCGATAGCATGGAGAACTCAAAAATATCGGCGGACATCCGTTCTGCAGAATCGATGCAGCGTAAGTCACGAGCAAGCCGCCAAAGCTGTGTCCGAGCAAACCGAAAAACAGATCTTTATTTTGCTGAAGACCCAAAATGGATCGCGCATGATTGACAACAAACAAGACGTCAAGCACCAAAGCGTGCAGATTTTCAACGTCACCTCTCCGTGGTCCGGATTTTCCGTGCCCGCGCAAATCGAAACAAGCAAATAGCATGTTCCTTGCACAAGCTTCGGCCGCCAATTCGGAATAACGACCGCTGTGTTCACCAAATCCATGCACGGCAAGAATGAGGCCTTCGATTTTTGACTCGGCGTCGGCAATTCCCGCCGGTGCAAAGCATCGGAAAAAAAGTTCAGTTCCATCAAAACTCTTGAGATATTCAGTACGTTCGACAGTCATCAAGAACGATCCTCCATGAAGGACAATTTTTTTCCGCGCAGGAGATTGGCGAAGAGCGGAAAGGTTTAGCGGGCGGAAATTCAAGAATCCAACGTAGGATGAGCAAAGAGTGTCTCGACCTTCACCCAGGGGGAATTCTATGCTCCGCAGCCTCCAAACAGCCGCAACCGGTATGGAAGCACAGCAACAGCTGATCGACACACTGTCAAACAACATTGCCAACGTCAACACGAACGGCTTCAAGCGTGGACGCGTTCATTTCAACGATTTGCTTTACCAGAACCTGCGTGCACCCGGTTTAAGTTCAGCCAACGGTGCAGTTGCCCCTTCGGGAGTGCAGATCGGCAACGGCGTCAGGGTTGGCTCAATCGAAAAAGCGTTTGAAGAAGGCAGCGTCAAAATCACCAAGAACGACACCGACATTATGATCAAGGGACGTGGCTTTTTCCGAATTCAGATGAACGATGGAACCTTGTCCTATACCCGTGACGGCGCCTTCAAACGTGCGCCCGATGGCCGCCTCGTGACGGGCGAGGGCCTGCCCCTGGTACCCGAAATTGTCATTCCAGCGAATTCCCTGCGCGTCCAAATTGGTCTCGACGGCGTTGTTTCCGCCACAATTCAGGGCGAAAACGAACCCAGAAACATTGGCCAGATTCAAGTCTCCACCTTCATCAATCCGGCAGGACTGAATTCCATCGGCAGAAACCTGTACACAACCAGTCCCGCGTCCGGCGAACCTATCGTCTCGACCCCGGGAGAAAATGGAACAGGACAGCTTGGTCAAGGCGAACTCGAATCAAGCAACGTCAACATCGTCGAAGAAATGGTGACGATGATCACAGGCCAACGTGCGTACGAACTCAACAGCAAAGTCATCAAGACAGGCGACGACATGCTGGCAACCACCAATCAGATGAGATAATGACATGCTGGCGATGGACTTCCCTCAAAATGAAGCGCTCGCGATCGAATATGTCGGGCTGGCCCAGTCATCCACCACGGCAGAAATGCAGAAAGATGTCCTGCGCAGGGCTCTTGCTGAGCTTTTTCCTGCAACCGGAGAAATGCTTGAAGTTGCCAACAACAACGAGCGCCAAGGCAACCCAGGATTTTTCATTCGCTGCCTGAGCTGTGACGTAAAAAAGGAATTTGGAAACTTCACCATTCGCATTCAAGAGGATGAGCGTTTCCGCAACATCGCAAACTTGAATCGTTCACAGTTCAAGTTGCTCATCAGCCTACCTGATCTCACCTCACAAACGTGGCAAATTGAAATCGGCAAGCGCGAATTGGCATGGTACCCGATGCTCAACGCAGATCTGCTCGGTTCGGGTGGAAAAGTGGGAGCGACCAATTTCATTGTACAAAGCTGCCTCAAGGGTTTGAATTGTCCAAACACTCGTTTGTTCAGCACATCCTCAGAGTGCAAAACACGAATCCAACAATGGAATGGTCGACGCGTTGAACTTTCAGCGCTTAGCACCCAGATACAAAAATCATCGTTGATCATGGCAGAGAAGATTCCATTTCTGAGCGAAGTCAAGGCCAACTCAGCGGTAAGAGTCTCGCTGCTTTCAAAAAACTCATCGCTCAGTATCAAAACCTCTGCCAAAGCTCTCAAGAGCGGAAGCATTGGCGACTCGATTCCGGTTGAAATGCAAACAACGTCTGGATTTCAAGTCAAACAGAAGCTGCTCGAAGCAGTTGTAACAGGCGAAGGTGAGGTTGAAGTTGTTCGCTAAAATTTTCGAAAAATTCATCCTCAATTGGGAGTGTGCCCTCGAGTGGTATCTGCTCAAGGTCGATCACGCAAACGTCAATTTCCAAAATTATTCAAGAAGATTTCAAAACAAGTTTGATCAAGCTTCAGAGCGCACAGATCATTCACGCAGGCTTCTGCAATGGACGCTGATTGGCATCATTATTGCATTCACTGTTCTTTTGTTCAGCTGCCAAACCCCTCCAAGACCCTATATACCGCTCCAGGCGAGAAAATTTGATGCTGCTCGTCCGGAACGTGAGCTCGATCAGCTTTACATTCGAAGAAATGAAATGACGATCAAAAACACCGAGACTGGTTCAACGACGGGCTCCATTTGGGCAGACTCCAAAGAACCCAAGAATTTTCTTGTCGATGCTTCACCCAGCCGAGAGGGGCAAACCATCACGGTCATGATACCGGATGAGCTTCAGTTCGACCCCAAAGCAGATGCAGGAGACGCTTCAGGCGCCAATAAAGGCAAAGACAAAAAGCCTTCAGGCAAAGAGACAGCCAACAAAAATGATGATCAAAATGGCCTCAAGCTCACAAACCCCGATGAGGCGAGTCCTTCCAATAAACTCGCAATGCGTCCTATCAAGTCCTTCAAAATGCAGATTGTTGCATTTGAACCCACGGGTGACGTTTTTCTGCGAGGAACCCGAAAGTATCTGGGCGCCAACGGAGAAGAGAATACAACAATGGTGCTCGCCAAAGTTCCACGACGTCTTCTGACCGGTTTCGAGCTGGACGCGCGTGAACTCACGGATGTGGCCGTCAGTGAAGACCTGGGTGGGCGGACCCGCGAGTATGCTGCGCCCGGCTGGGATGAGATGGTTTCGCGTCGATTGGCTGGATTCACTCCGGACTTGAACTCGGAAAGTGCAGCGCTCGATACCTTGCGTGACGAAATAAAGACGGCTCAGGCTTCACTCAGAGAGCAGGCAAAAGCCAACGAAATGGAGCGTGAGCGCATCCGTAACGAGCGGAATCGAATGTCTGGCCAGAATTCATTGGGTTCGCAACAGCAAGCTGCAAACACCCCCGCCCAGAATCAAGCCGCGACCGGAGCACCCAAGGCCGGCGATTCAAGCCAAGACAAAAAAGAAGGGGCAAAAGAATGAAAATCAGCGCCCTCAAAATTTTCTCGTCGTTGTGCATGGGGGTCCTTTCCTGCATCTCTGCAACCGCTTTTTCTGCCGGTGACAGCTCCAAAACAACAATCGTCCCGAGCGAGGAAAGTGCCGCTGTTCGTCTCAAGGACCTGGTTGAATTTCGCGGCGTGAGAAGCAATCCCTTGGTGGGTCTTGGACTTGTCGTGGGACTCCCCGGGACGGGTGACAGCAAAGCAAGTCTTGCCACCAACAAATCCGCTGCAAACCTGCTTTCACGCCTTGGTGCACAAGTAAAAGCAAACGAAGTTGTCACAAAAAATATCGCAGCTGTTGTCGTGACTGCCGAGCTTCCAGCATTCGCACGCATCGGTGACAGGCTCGACATTAAAATTGCGACTGTTGGTGACAGTTCCAGCCTGGAAGGTGGAACTCTGCTGATGACGACACTCAGCGCTGCCGATGGACAGGTTTATGCGGTTGCTCAAGGTCCTGTCAGCATGGGAGTCGCCATGACCGGCTCACAAGGTGGCGCGGGTGGAAACAGCAACAGTTCAGCTCCCAAGACGGTTGGCATCAGTCAATCAGCAACCGTTGAACGCGAATTTCAAACAACTTTCATCAGCAATGGCAATATCGAATTGTCTCTCAAAAACGCTGACTTCACGACTGCCCACAGAGTTTCCCATGCCATCAATTCGCGTTTCAATGAATTTATCGCGACCCCGCAGAACAGCGGGCTGATCAGAGTCAGACTTCCTGACCAGGCGCGAGGCAACGAAAGCTTCACTCCGGTCGATTTCATGGCTGTGCTCGAACAAATCAAGGTCGAACCCGACAGCCGCGCGTTGGTGGTGATCAACGAACGCACAGGAACCATCATCAGCGGCTCGCAAGTCACGATTCTTCCCGTCGCAATCAGTCATGGAAACCTTGAGATCACCATCAAGGATGAAACACGATTTGTGAGTAAGATACCCAAATCAACCACAGTCGGAGAACTGGTCCGCGCACTGAATGAGTTGGGAGCCGGGCCGAAAGATCTTGTGTCGATTCTTCAAGCCCTTGATGCTGCTCATGCCCTCAAGGCTCAACTGAAACTGATGTGAGGTTGACCATGGCGATTCAGTCGAAATCAATTACATCATCGCTTGCAAGCTCTGGTGGCCTTGCAGGCCTGCAGAGCCCAGAACGCGATCTTGCAATCGTCGATGAGAAATTACTTGCAAAACGACAAGAGGCCGAGAAGGCAGCTCAAGAGTTCGAAACATTGTTCGTCGACATGATGGTCAAATCAATGCGACAAACAGCTGCTCCAGAAGATTCCTCCAATGCCGAAGATATCTATCAAGGCATGCTCGATTCCGAATATTCGAAGTCGATGACCACTGCGAATAATTTCGGAATACGCGAACAGATTCTCAATTGGATGGAACAAGCAGACCCTTCGCTTAAGAACGTAAATTCCCAGAATTCAAAATCACAATCGGATGGACTTTCGGCAGAAACAGCAAAAGTTCAAAATGAAATGTGGGCGCTCAAAGCTGCATCCCAGGCTTATCAACTTTCAGGCCAAAACCGCTGACATTTACGACAGACTCCAACCCCATATCCCTCAGATCTTTTGAAAGATCCTGACTCACCAAAAAACAAGTCCAGACCTGAGTACAGTCTTCAGCCGGCGTTGTTTCCAGCAATCCGCTCAAAATAACAACGCCACCACTGCTCGACTGGGTTTGCAAAGGCAGTGCTCCCTGCCATCGCTGCTTGAGCTCAGAGAATGAGGCCGCGTTCAATTTTTGCAGCCATGCTTTCGAAACATGCAACCACAGTCCGGTTCTTCCAGGAAGCATCCTTCTAGCCAAAGCAAGTGCAACACGCCCCATGGTATGACGAGGATTAATCTCAATCATTGGGTACAATTTCAGTTGCCCATCAACGCCACGAAATACAAAAGAATCAATTCCGAATGCGCCTGAAAGACCCAATCGAGACAGACGATCTCCCGTCCATTTTGCCAGGTGGGTCATGAATTCATCGATTCCTTGTCCTGGGATCGTTTTAGACTCGCTCTTCTGATGAAAGAAGCGAGTGAATTCCGGATCTCTCGCCGAAAGAAATCGTCCCACACAGGTTCCGACGTACTGGCCTCTGTCGCTGTTCAAAACCTTGGTCATTCCAAGAACAATGACCTTGTGATGATTGTCGGCAACCTCGATTCTGCACTGCACCGAAAGATCAGCAACCCTGTCCAAATACGGCTGAAGTATTGGAACTTCACCAAGCTTCCATGATTTCTCGAACCAATTGCGCACCTGCACGGGTTGTTGGGCAAAAGCACCATCGCGGATAAAACCAAAAACCCGATGTCGACCCGACGCACTCCAAGGCCTCTTCGCAACGAAACGACCATCGAGCCCCAGATTCCGGAACTTCAAAAGACAATCATCAAACTCTTCCTGACTACAAACGACGTCGCCGGTGAACTCAACATCAACAACTCTTTTGTCGTCAGGATTTTCAGCAAGAAACTCTTTGAGCAGCGTAAGAGCCGTGGACTTGGAGTGGATGGTCCGCAGGCCTTGCTGATCGCCCTTGTATTGGCTTGCATCCGTCAATCCGAGCTTGGCTTCCAAACGTTGGCTCGCAGGAGAGACTGACCAAGGCAAAACTCCCGACAACACCCTCCCCTGCAGAGCAGATGTCACGGCTGACTCTGAATAATTCACAGTTAAAAATTCAGGCAACAAAAAACCAGAAGCACGCAGCCGCAAAAGAAAATCGGTAGGCAATGGACGGGCGACAAGAACAAGATCTGTTTGCGAGGACAAATAAAGCATAACGGGCGCCAAATCATCACGAGCCTGCTGGAGCTCGACGCTCATGACCGGAGGCAGAGCAGCACACGTGCGCACGTCCTCCTCGGCATCCGGATTGAACATGACCACCCTCGGTGGCCTTCCCTTCGACTTGCTGAACACGTGCAGCGAGTTGATGTAATCGTCAGACAGGCCAATCGCCTTGCGATAATCACTCCTGAAAGCTGTTCCCTTGGCTCGGGAAGGGTTAATTTCAGCGCCCAACGACCTACAGAAAACCTGCCAATCAGCTTCGTTTTCTGGCTTCCACCGACGGAACCAATTGAGCCCGTGTTTGACGTGATTCATTTCATCCAGCAGCACTTGCTGCATCAGGTCTGACGTCTGTTGATCACCAATCTCGGCCAAAACATCCCGGAAGTAAGCTGCAAAATCGAGGTTTGCCTGCTCAAACGTCAGGCTCATCCTACAGACGTAATCCATTGGTGTCTGCATTGACGAACATTGAGACCAAAAGAAATCGTTCAGTGGTATGTCGCCAAAATCCAGACCCAATTCCGACATTCTTTGAATATATGCCAACATGTGTCTTTGCTCGTCACGCATCGTATGGGCGATACCCATGCGAAACGCAGCAGGAGCATCCGGGAATTTCAGCAACGCCAAAGCCATTAACTCCAAAGCCAGCAATTCATGGTTGGCAAAGAAATGCAAAAGAACGGCTATGTTGGAAGGTTCAAGCAATTCAGCACGCGTTGGAAATGTGACCCGGGCCGACGAACGAAATCGCTCGAGTGAAAGACGTTTGTTGCGGGAGGGCAAGCCAGGCAAAACCACGTCGAGACAAGGATGATCGTCTGAAAAAAAATCGACACCGGCGAGCTTTTCCGACAGCTCCCCTGAGAGCAAAATTTTCCCAGCAAACTCGGACAACTCCATCATTCAACCCCTGAAGCCAACTCCATTGGACCCGGAACCCGGAAAACGTATTGCAACA
>JBDLRR010000245.1:0-4593 GCA_039799985.1 Pseudomonadota bacterium
ACAAAACTGATGCAAACAGGTCGTGTATTCGCCAACATGACCATCAGTATCAAGGGAAGCGCAGATTTGCCGCGCCAAGGCAGAATCGTGTACGTCAAACAGATATTTGAAGAGAATGGACACCATTTCTATCAAGTGGGCGTTCAATTCCTTCGTCAACAATGAATCGGACAGAGCTTATGCATCTTTCAGTTTCAGACATCGAAGCGACAAAAAGAATTTATTGCAATCGTTCACTGAACATGCGCAATATCCGTGCCGTTGGTTTCGACATGGATTACACCCTGGCACTCTACAAGCCGGAAGCCTTTGAGGTTCTGGCCTACAATGAGACCCTCAAAAAACTCGTCAACCTTGGCTATCCCGAAGACATTCTTGAATGGAAATTCGACATCGATCACATGATCCGCGGGCTAGCCATCGACAAACAGCGCGGCAACATCATCAAACTCGATCGCCATCGGTATGTGAAGGTCGCCTATCACGGATTCAAGGAACTCGCCCGTGAAGAAAGGCGGGCTCTTTACGACGCTTCACTGATGCAGTCTTACGAAGAGCCGGACTATGCCTTGATAGACACCTTGTTCACTCTGGCAGACGCCTATCTTTTTGCCCAGCTCATTGACCTCAAGTCGCAACGTCCGTCCCGCGTCACCAAATCTCCGATTGAAATTTATCGAGACGTGAGGAGTTCCATAGATCTCTGCCATCGCGATGGAAGCATCAAGCTGAGAGTCGCAAGCGATCCTTCCAAATATATTCAACGTGATCCTCAATTGAAGGAAACCCTCAACCGCTTCCGTCAATCAGGACGAAAAGTTTTTATCGTGACCAACAGTCTTTGGGACTACACCCATGTGGTGATGAACTATATCCTTGGCAACGAATCCCGTAAATTGAGCATGGATTGGCTCGATTATTTCGACGTCGTCGTGACAGGAGCTGCAAAACCCTCATTTTTCATGTCGCTGAACCCACTTTATGAAGTTGATCCCCACTCCGGACTTTTGAAAAACACCGATGACATTCGCAACACAGACTCAAAGATTTTCCAGGGTGGAAACTTCAAGCAATTGCATGACAGACTTGGAATTCGATCAGGTCCCGAAATCCTCTACGTTGGCGATCATATTTACGGCGACATTCTTCGCAGCAAAAAAGAACTCGGCTGGCGGACAATGCTGGTCATCAATGAGCTCGAGGCAGAACTCTCGGCTCTCGCAAAATTCAAGGATGAGTTCCGTCGCTATGAAGAACTTCTGGAGCTCAAGGATGAACTGGATGACGAGCTGCAGAAACTCCAGATCGAGGCAGACGGACTTGACCATACCTCAAAGAACAAAGTGCGCGCCGGAAAAAACGAACGCATCGAACAAATTCGTGCAAGTATCGAGTCGATTGCCGGAAAACGCGATTCGACACGCGAATCGCTCCGTCGCAGTATGCGCAAATACCATCAGAATTTTCACCCCATCTGGGGGCAGTTGATGAAGACGGGGCATCAAAATTCGCGTTTTGCCGCGCAGGTTGAAAACTACGCCTGCCTTTACACCAGCCGACTGACAAACTTGAGCAACTACTCGCCCAACTTCAGCTTCAGAAGTACTCGCGATTATATGCCGCACGATTTTTTGTGAGATGAGTCGAAATCAGGTTTGTGCACGGGCCTTGTCAACCAGGCCCGTTGTGCTGTGACCAGCAACCAATGGCAAAATTTCAACCCGACCGCCGGCACCTGTCACAAAATCAGCTCCGACAACCCCATCTGGTGTGTAATCACCACCTTTCACCAACACGTGTGGCGATAGAGTCTTGATTAACTCAAGAGGCGTGTCGTCGTCGAAACCCACAACAAAATCAACTGCAGCGAGCCCTGCAAGTACGCGCGCTCGACTTTCAAAAGTCTGCACAGGTCGTTGGGGTCCCTTCAATCGACGTATCGAAGCATCGGAGTTGAGACCAACCACCAAAACGTCACCCAATCCACGCGAGCGCTCGAGAATATCGACATGTCCCATGTGCAGCAGGTCAAAACAGCCATTGGTGAATACAATTTTCCGACCGTTGCGATGCAAGGTGTGGGCCAGCGCTGACAATGACTCCTGCGACAAAACCTTGGGTGATGGTCTGGCAGTCTTTTGCAACGTGAACGACGTCAACGACTGCAGCAGTTCGGTCAAGGTCAAAGTCGCCGTTCCAAGCTTTGCGCAAACAAGTGCAGCTCCGGCGTTGGCAATTTCGGTGGCAGTTGAAAACGGTGCTCCCACAGCCACAGCCATCGCCAGAAATGCAACCATGGTGTCGCCGGCTCCTGAAACATCAGCAACCTGCAATGCTCGGGAAGCAAATCGCTGAGTCTTCTTTTGATTCGCATCCTTGAGAGCAACACCATGCTCGGACAAACTCAAGACGACCGCTGCAGCACCCGCGAGTTTGCCGACAGTTTCGCAAATGGCGTCGACTTCTTCGTCGAAATGGTGAACTGACAAACCGGGCTCCCAGGCCCGCAAGAGCTCTCTTCCCTCTTTGAGATTGGGTTTGATGAGCGTCGTACCGTGATAGCGCGACAGATCGTTCGACTTTGGATCAGTCACAACCGGAATTCCGCGCTGCCTGGCTATTTCAATCAATTTGCGACAAAGATGGTGCCCCAGGACGCCCTTGCCGTAGTCGGAAAGGACAAGTGCTTTTTGTCCGTCTGATGCTATGAATCTTTCAAACTGCAAGATCACACGCTGTTCATCTGAAGCACTCAGTGGTGCATTTTTTTCGCGATCAATTCGCACCAATTGTTGATAACCGGCAAGGATTCTTGTTTTGCGGATTGTCGGCAAGACGTCGGAATCCAAAAGCGCCTGCGTCTCGATCCCCAGTTCGTGACAAAGATTCCGAAAGAGAGAACCATCGGAGTCGAGCCCTACCCGACCGCACAAAACAGCACGGGCCCCAAGCGAAACGATGTTCGCTGCCACGTTGGCCGCGCCTCCCAAAACGTAGCGTCGATCACCTTCAAGTACGACAGGAACGGGGGCCTCAGGCGACAACCGCGAGACGCTGCCCTGGATATAACAATCGAGAACGAGATCGCCGACAACGAATACCGAACAGTTTTGCATTTCCAGTGCGGTTTGAGTCAGTGGTGTTGTCTCGCTTTCGATGAGACTTGTCATGTTTCAAATTCCTTGTTGCGATGCGACACGAGTGTCGCCAGGGCTGAATTCCATGAGTACCGAGTATGCCTCTCCAGGTTCCGGAGTCAAAGCCCCGGAGTAACGCAGCACAGCGATGTTCAGCTTGTCGGTCTGTTCCTGCACGCATTCCGAAAAACTCTTGAAAATCCGTGCATCCAAGGCCGGAGACGCAGGCGCCTCGGGAACCATGCGGGTCAGGTTCAGACTGTTACCCGAACGATCGCGCATGATTCGAAACTCCGCTTTGTATCGCCTGGGCCAAAAACCCTTGAGCCGGGTCCATTGAAGGGGGAGAGCAATCGTTCGACAAGGCTCAGCCAATTTGTTCAGTACACTTTCCGAATCACCCTGTGGACTTGATTCTGGCGATATGCCGGATTCGATTCCATCATTCGTCGTCATCACAGGGTCAGATGCGACTTCTTGTGCAGCTTCCAAAACGTCTGCAAAGCTATTTTCCCTGGAAATCTTTGACCCAGAATCAACTTCCACGGACTGAAGTTGATCTTGTTGTGATTTGTTCACCAAGCCAAGGTCGGAAGTAGCCGAGTTTGCAGTTTGCGACTGAATCTGCGCTGTGTTCTGTGAATATGGCTTATCGATCAGCTTCAACGTGACGCTTTGCGAATGTGACGATTGGCTCGATTGAATTGTCGACGGCATTCCCTTTGCGACTGCAAAGAGGATCAAATGCAATACAACAGAAAGAACAAATGCCAACGATGGCCACGTCCGCCGGGTCTTCATGGGCTCTTCAATTCCTGGGCGAAAGACAAGAACGGAAGCACAGGTCTGAGATCAAGACGGGTCACAATTGAATTTTCGGATTGTGGTTCCCGGCCTTCGATAAAGATGAATTGACCTCTGGAACATGATTGGGATTCAGACAAACAAAAAACAACGCTACCGTTTCCATTGCTCAGGTTGTGCATTGGTCCGGCGAATCTTGATTCAGATTTCAACTTGCCGGAGCGCAAATCAATCCAACCCGAATTGGCCACAACGCCTTCATAGTCATTCATGCCAGTTTTTTTGTATCCCACAAAGGCCTGTTCAGAAGCGGAATCAAGTCCCCAGAGATCGATCCGTTGAATCTCGGCTCCGTCAAAGTGCACAAGTTCGCGTGATTGAACCTGCCCATCGGGTTTGAGTTCGACGCGAAAGAGAGCAACACGATTTCCTGCCGCCGGTCCAAAGTATTGTGGATTGCAGCTCAATAAAATTTCAGATGAAGAAATCGACAGGCTCTGAAAGGCGTTCAAACACGTTCCGCCCGTCGCCGGGTCGGTGACGCCCATCTCCGACACTGGTGGTTGTCGCTGTTTGTTTTTGTCGAAGATGAAGACTTTGGATTCCTTGGCTGCATAACGGACAAGATCATAGCCATTGTCGATGACCGCAA
>JBDLRR010000246.1:0-7912 GCA_039799985.1 Pseudomonadota bacterium
ATTTTTGGCTTGAATGCCAGCGAATCAACGGCTTTGTCGTTGTTTGTTGTGGGCCTGACCGCTGCTGCCGGTGCTGTTGCATATGCAAAGCGTGGCGAGATTGCTTGGAAGGAAGGAATCATTTTTTCCATTCCAAGTTTTTTTGCAGTCTATGCGACGCGGAGATTCGCCTTGCCGGCTATACCTTCCAGCATAAATATCCTGAATTTTACATTGGCCAAAGATACGCTCATTCTGTTGATTTTTGCAGTGGTCATGTTGCTTGCTGCTGGTGCGATGCTCAGACCATCGAAAGCAAAGCCGGCTGAACACGTCGAACTCAATTTGGCTCGTGTTGTCATGATCATTCTTGAAGGAATTGTCGTTGGTGGAGTCACGGGGTTTGTGGGTGCAGGTGGTGGATTTCTCATCGTACCAGCGCTCGTTATTCTTGTTGGGCTCGACATGAAGCGAGCCGTTGGTACTTCGTTGGTGGTGATTGCCTCCAAGTCGTTGATTGGTTTTGCGGGTGATTTGTCCGCCGGCACGGTTATCAATATTCCAGTGCTCGTTACGGTTACCTTGGCCTCGCTTGTTGGTATGGTCGTTGGAACGTTTTTGGTCACCAAAGTTTCGAGTGCGAAGCTGAAGCCGGCCTTTGGTTGGTTTGTTTTGGTCATGGGTACTTTTATTTTGCTTAAGGAGACTGTTTTAAAATGATGATGGCACTTTATGGTGGCTTGGTGATTGGCTTGGCCGCCGCACTGTTGATGCTTTTGAACGGCCGAATCATGGGAATCAGTGGCATTGCCGGCACGTTTGTGAATATGCTCTTCAACGCCAAAGCACGCAATGCGCTGGGCGGTGAGTTTGCCTGGCGCAGCATGTTTCTTTTGGGAATGTTGTTGGGCGGAGTCGCTCTCGCCAAATTCACAAGCACATTCACAGATGCTTCAATGGTCACCACAAATCCTGTCATGGTGATAGTTGCTGGTTTGCTCGTTGGCATTGGCACTCGCCTCGGTTGGGGCTGCACCAGTGGGCATGGTATTTGCGGCATTGCCCGATTCTCGGGACGAAGCGTAATCGCCACGATGATCTTCATCGCGGCCGGCATGTTGGCCGTGGCCGTGGTCAATGCAATTCTTAAAACGGCAGGGGTGGGTTGAGTATGTCTGTTGTTGCCATGCGTTCGATTGCAGCGCTTGTTGCGGGTGCTTTGTTTGCCGTTGGGCTTGGAATTGCAGGAATGTTGAATCCTGCCAACGTCCGCGGTTTTTTGGATATTTTGGGTGAATGGAAACCTGCACTGATGTTTGTGATGGTCGGTGCAATTGCCGTCTATGCGGTTGCCAACCAGATTTCTCTGCGGATGAAAAAACCTGTGTTCGACGCTGACTGGGGCAATCTTCCTCGCCCAGGCTTTGATTTTCCAAATCAGGCGAAACTGGGTGCGGTGTTGTTTGGAGTGGGTTGGGGGCTTGCAGGATTTTGTCCCGGGCCAGCGATTGTTTCGCTCGTGAGCCTGAACCCAACCGTGTTTATCTTCACGGGGGCGATGTTGGTTGGATTTTATGCTTTCGCTCTTTATGAAAAAATGAACCACTCACGAAAGAGTTGAGTGGTTCATTTTTCTTGCGGCTTGGGAATGCGCGCACAACGCATGCTGTCGGGAAACGCTTTGGGGTGCCCAGCTTTGTCGGACCCCGCAAGACGCGTGTAGGTCACACCACTTGTGGCCGGCAGCGACCAATAAACCACCCGCTTTTCGTCTTCCAGTGCTTGAGTTCTGTCATCTCGCACACAAGCATCGCTGATGTTTTCGCAAAGCATTTTTTCAACGCCAGTCCACTTTGCGCAGTTCTTTGCTGCTTCTTCAGATGCAGGGAATTTCTTGAAAATTGCATCCACCGAAGCCAGGGCTTGCGTCATTGCAACTTTGGGTGAGAGAGTTTTGCCAGGGACCTTGGCGAGCGCTGCCGATTTGCCGTCGATTTGCAGCGCACCATAGTTGTCGATGTATACGAAAGCAGAAGTGAGTTCCCGCCAGCCAGGGATTTGAATTTTGATGCCATCCAGTCGGCCGTATGAATACCAGGATTCGGGTGAATCGCTGTCGATTCCTTCAGAGGCATGCATGCGTTCCATTTCTTCGCTGTCGAGAAAGGTGATCCACACTTCGCTCTCGGCCCCTGCGTTGTAAGCAAAACCCGCAGGAAAACTGCCGTTCACAGGTACAAAATGTGCTGCGTGCACCACTTCGAAGTTTTTCATGCTGCCCTTGAGAACCGGAATGATCGCCCAACCGCGGGCAAACTTCTCGCTCATGAATTTGCGTTTGAGTGCACTCACGGCGGCATTGGAGCCATACGCGATAACGGGTGTGCGTTTGCTCAGCACGGCGGGCTTCAGTTCCGGCTTGTTCTTGGCAAGATTGTTCAAGAGGGTGTCGACCTGAATCGATTTTCCATCGACCCGCAGTGTGCCGTCGACGAGTGGGTCGCGGCCAACAGAATCGTATAAGTAAGGTGTGCCATTGACGAACAGATACGAACCCGACTCGCGTTCATATGGGTAACTGAGGCCCAATGTGATGGTGTCGGCAAGTGCCTTTTCTTCGCTGGTGTTGTTGCTTGCTTTCAACTGGCTTTTGCTGCCCATAAGTTGGCAGCCAAACATACCCAACGCTGCAATCGAAACAATCAGTATCTTCATGTGTGCGCACTCCACCGGTTGTTTTCAGTTCCAGCCTGAACAGGGAAACAATGCCTTGAGGACTTCAGGTTTGCCCATGTGAAATGGATTGGCAACGGTGCGCATTGAAAGTGCCAGATAGTCGTCTGGTTTGAGTTTGCGTTCGACCCGCATGTTTTTGAAGTCCTTGAAGGCTTCGTCGGCCAAATTCTGGAAATCGAAAAATACGTCCCACAAGGCCGTGCCATTGCGGAATTCCGTTTTACTCCAATCCAGGCTCTTGACGGTTCGCTTGCTGAGCATTCGGTTTGCGCGTGCAAGGTCGGCCTCGCCAGCATCCAGCGCTTTGCGCGCCTTCATCGCAGCATCTGTGCCTGCACTCGAGGCAATGATCTTTTTGTTGTCTTCGATTTCCTTTTTGATGTTGGGCAAGTTCTCAACGATACCCTGGAGGCCAATATAAATTGTGAGGTCCTTGACCTTCATGTCGGCGCACTTGCTGCCTTGTTCTCCGCACGCAAGCCAAACTTCGAAGAAATCCATAACGTGTACATTCACACTGTGGGCCGACTTGTGCGCCATGCTCCCACCGGGTGCAAAGGCGATATCGAGGAATGGGGATTCTTTTTCCACCAGGTGTCCATAGAACGGAACGGCCGTGAGAAACGCATCGGGCAATGGCTCGGGAGGTCTGCCATATTTGTAAACCACGAAGTCTTTGAGCAGTGAGTTGAGCGCTTCTGAGCGAGGGTTTTTGCCGTCCTTTGCAAGCGCGCAGGAAGCTTGGTCTGTTCCTTTTTCGCCTTCCACCATTTGCTCAACGAGTTGTTCGATAACAACACGTCGCTTGATTTTGCCGATGCCTTTGTTGCGTTGTGAATCCAGGAGTGTGGCAAAGGCAGTTTGAAACTCTGTCGGAATATTTTCAGGCAGTTTTGTGAGGGGCTGATCTTCCAGCGACAGTGCCGGCGGCAGCGACATGGCTTTTGCTTCGGCCGCTGCAACCGATGCGTTTATTTTTTCCCAGTCGAATTTGAAGCCAGGTTTGATCTTTTTTTCAATCCCGGAAAAAAATGAGTTGATGTCTGCATTGTAGGAGACATCGGTGCTGCGGATTTGAGATTTGTTGAACTGGCGCTGTTGGCATGCGATCAGACCAAAGCCCGAAGCCAAGAGTACAGCCAAGGTCTGGGTTGAACTTCCTTTCATTCATTCCTCCAATTCCCGCGATGTTTCTCGCAGGCACCATGCGTTGATTCCCTGCTCGCGCAAATATTCAGCGGTTCGCGAGGCCGTGACGCACCAGGCTCCGCGACAAAAAACGTAGACTGGTTTCTTTTTTGAAGTGGCTTTTAATACCTTTTCGAGATCGGCATCGTTTTCGACCGGAATTTTGAGTGCCTTTTGCACGGGCGTTGCGGCTTGTTCCATTGCTGTTCGTACGTCGATGAGGTCGGCTTTTTGCTTTGCAACATCGTCGAGTATCTGTTGAAGAGGCAGCGTGGAGCGCAATTCCGGAGCGACCAAGGAATCCTCGGCCTTGGCAACTTCGGTTGAAATTTCGCGCGCGAGTTCCTGCAGTGCAACAACAACTTTCTGCACCGACGGAGACGCCAACGAATAAATCCTCTGGACTCCACGCTTTTCGGCTTCCACCAACCGTGCGTTTTTAAGCTTGGCAAGGTGCTGCGAGACGTTGGCCATCGACTGACCCGTGACTTCGGCAAGTTCTTCCACGGTGCGAGGTGCCTGCACGAGGGTTGTCAGGATGACGAGTCTGACCGGCGTTGACATCATCAAAGCAACATCCGCTAAACAAGAATTGAGGAGCTGCCTTGTCTCCTCAATCTTTTGTTTTTTACGGTTTGCCTTGGCAGGCTCGCGTGCCACTCGTCAGTCCCCTGCGGCTTTCTTGTAGTCGTCGTGTTTGTCGAGGCCGAATTTCTCACATTTCATGATGAGGCCTGCACGACTTATACCAAGAATCTTTGCCGCACGCGACTTGTTCCAGTTTTCGCGGATGAGGCAATCGTAAATCATCTTGCGCTCGAGCTCCTCGATGGAGTCCTTGAGCTTGCCGTCGACGCGCAGGCCGGGGAATTTTTCTTCTTTCTTGACTCGCACCCGATCCGAAAGCAGGTCGCCCGAAATTTCGGAATCAGATCCTGCCAGAACGCACAGGCGCTCGACTTCGTTTTGCAGCTCGCGGACGTTTCCGGGCCAGTCGTGCATTTCGAGTTTTTCCAGGCATTCACTCGACATTTTTTTGCGGGGAGCGTTTGTTGCTGCAGCGTAGTCTTCGAGGAATTTGCTTACCAGCAAAGGAATATCTTCCTTGCGTTCACGCAGTGGTGGGACTTTCACCGGAATCACGTTGAGTCGGTAATACAAGTCTTCGCGGAAGGTGCCGTCCTTGACCATCTGCTCGAGATTTTTGTTGGTTGCAGCAAGAATGCGGACGTCGACCTTCTTTTGCTCGGTGCCGCCCACAGGAATAAAAGTTCCTTCCTGCAGAACGCGCAGCAGTTTGACCTGCATGGCAGGCGATGTGTCGCCGATTTCGTCGAGGAAAAGTGTGCCACGGTCGGAGAGTTCGAAGAGACCTTTTTTGTCTTTGATGGCGCTCGTGAACGCACCCTTCACGTGGCCAAAGAGTTCTGACTCAAGCAGGTTGTCATTGAGTGCACCGCAGTTTTGCACAACAAAGTTTTGCTTTTTGCGCTTGGAATTGAAGTGAATTGCGCGTGCAATACCTTCTTTTCCGGTTCCGTTTTCGCCTGTGACGAGAATTGTTGCATCGGATTCGCAAACCTTGGTGAGCAACTTAAAGAGCTTCACCATGGGCGCAGAGCGGCCGACCATTTTGCCGAAGTCCCACTTCTCGGAAAGTTCTTGGGCCAGTGCTTCGAGACGTTCACCGGATTCGGAAAGTGTTTTTCTCAACGTGAGAACTTCTTCAATCACAACGTCCACAAGTTCCGTAAGATACTCGATCTCCTTCTTGCTCAGCACAGGAAGGGAATCGATATAGGATTCAAGCGATGACGCGTCGCCGGGGAACTTGTTTTGGAGATATGTTCTGAGTTGTTTCTTTTGTGCGTCGGCCGTTTCCTGCATCAGGAAGCCGTCGGCGAACAAGCAACCCATGTATTTGCCTTCAATGCGCAGCGGCAAAGTGAGGGTGCTGAATCCTGCATGGCATGAACCCGCGCGGGCGCCGGATGATTCGCTGTTGGCGTGGGTCGTGTTGCGTGCCGTACCCATGCAGTCCTTGAAGCCTTCGTTGTTTTGCGTGATGAATGCGCAAACGCGGTTGGCAGGGTTGAAAAATTTGCCCTGTGGCACACCCCGAAGGAATCCGCGAGCGTCTGTGAAGTTGAGCTGGACTTTCCACCAGTTGCCCACGATTTGACGAAGTCTCCGAACCACGTGCAGGCGTTCAAATTCCTCGTAATTCATGACGTTTGCAGCTTCGGCCATGCCGATCCTCCCGTGTTTTGAACTGACGAATTTTTCGGCAGTCTGTCGGGAAACTTGAGAGGGGTGTCTGTCGGGCAGACATCTGTGGGCAAATTTTCGGCAATTTTTTAGACAGCTGCCCAAAAGATTACACTTGACCCGGGAATCCGGCCGAGGTGATACTAAGGATGCCTCAGGTGAGCTTGGTTAATATGCCGGTGAACCTACAACGTAAGACACGGGAGCCAAAACGCCCTCGGTGTGCATGCCCTCCGACTTTGTGCGATTGAGGGAAGCCTGAAGAGGTCGAAAGCGGCACCCACTTTAAAAAAGTGGGTTTCTCTGTGCTCTTTTTCCTCTCATCTGGGGTTTCTTTTTTTCAAGGCGGCTGTCCGCTGCGCTCCAATCAAACCACAAGAATCAGAACGTCACCGTGAAGCCTGCGCTCACTGCGTTGGATTTGTGATTGTAATTGAGTTCCGACTTGTTGGAGTCGTCGATCTTGAAGCTGTAGGTGGTGATTTTTTCTTGCGCACCTTCGTCGATGCGGACCGAAACCGCGTGTTTGTGCCAGGGCACCTTGTATCCCCAAACAAGTGATGACGACGATGCATGGCCGATGTTTGGAATTTCGGCGAAGAACAAGTCTTGTGACTCGGTCGCCCTGAGGGCGACCTGATTGCGTCCCTCAACAATACGGCGCTCTGCGCGCATGTTGACCTTTGTGAAAGGCAAGTCTGATAAACCTGCCTGTCGAGCCATGTAACGCATCGAGGAAAGAACTTCGCCAGTATTCGAGTCTTTATTGGCGGAAGCTGTAGCAGGAATCAGCGATTCATCGTCCAACTTTGCCGTCGAAGTTCCAGGTTCGAATGTTTCCTTAAGCGTTCGGCGCGATTTGAACGGACGCTGCGAAAACCAAAGACCTTCTTTTTTGATGCTGCCGTCTGGCAATTTGCCAAGGCTGGCCAAGAGTGTGCGGGATTTGTTGCGCTTGCCTGGTGAGGTTGTGTCGATCACCTCAACCACGTAACGCGGACGCGGTGCTTCGCTTTTGGCAGCGCTTGAATTTCCGCCGGGCAGAAGCCTTCCAATGCCAAAATCGAATGAAATTCGACCCTGAAGAATGTCAGACAGGGTTTTGTTTTTCTGAGCAAGATCGTTGATCGAACGTTGCAGTAATCGCTCGCGGGCACCGGCACTGATGTTGTTCCATTGGATTCGACCACCCAACGGAGAAACAGCAATCCCTTGAGACTCGGGATTGGACTGGAATCTTTCGTCGAAGTTGATGGCCTGGCGGCTGCGGAAATCTTCCATACATCCAGCAGCAAAGTTGCTGTAATTCTTTTCAAAGAATGAAGGAATGCGGCTCGATGTTTCACAGGACGCGAATCCGCCAGCACCATAAAGGCTGTTGAGGTCGTCACGCGTGAAAGCCCGCCCCAGTACGTCGGTGACTGTGGGCATGCGACCTGCCCCTGGGACTTGTGGCGGGGGGGTCATGAACAACGAAGAATGTTTAATTTGTGTTTCGCTGCGGGCACCTTCTGAAACGCGTGGAAGCGCGCTTTCAACGCGACGCGTGGTCGTTTTTTCGTTTGGGGGCGCAAGAGGAGCTGCGAACGCATTGGGTGATGCTGCAATGGCAAAAACCCCGGCGCAGACGGTGAGCGCAAGTTCCGAATTGTAGAAAGTCTTGACAGTCATCGACTCTCTTCCTCCTGAAAGCCTGTGTCAGCAAGAAACAGGCCACTGCAAGGGCAATCCGATGTTCAGC
>JBDLRR010000247.1:0-3912 GCA_039799985.1 Pseudomonadota bacterium
TACGTTCAGCCCTTCATGACGATTGCCAATGTCAATGGAGGATCGAAAGTCACCTTTGCGCCAAAATTAAAGACGCCGAGAACAAATCCGTTGTCAGTGCCATCAACTGTTGAACTTCGCCTGGCGTCGCCGAATTCGACAATTCAACCTTTTGTCGGCAACCTTGCCGTTTACCATGGCGTCCCGAGCAAAACCTTTGTTGAGCTGTTTCCGTACAGTTCTTCTGGTGCAGCATCAACTGCAGTTACTTCGCAGCTGATTGCAGGAAAATGTTATACTGTCGGCGCGAAAATCATGGACTCCAACAACAACGAAATAGACACTCTCACTGGAACAGCTCTGGCAAAACTGGGAGCAAAAAACTTCTCCGTCTCGTCTGATTACCTCAACTTTGATGGCGGTTTTTACAAAAAAACAGCGAGTGGAGGGTTTTCTTCGTTCAAATTCTCATCTTCAGACCCGATGTTTGCCGGCAGCGAATTTACAGTCAAAGACCGAAAGGTCGTCGCAATCATGGGAACTGACTACCCAGCGGGTGGCATCACCTCATTCTTGCAGACCAGCGGTGGAAATCTTGCGAACAGCGATGAATTGATGTTTTGCCAATCCGATGCTTCCAGCAACCCAAGCACGCCGCCTCGGCCGCAGTTGGTCGTCGAAATGGTTGCTGGTTTGTCTTACTTCAACAAACAAGGTGACCGGGTTCTATTGTCGCCCGTATCGGGCAGCAGCGCAGCTTTCACCGTTGTGCCCGGGCCTGCTGCAGCGCTCCAGTTTTTCATGAAGATTGTGGACGCAAGCGGCAACGAGAATCTTGGGCCGCCGATTTGTCCGCTTTCTCCCGTCTACGGTGGTCCGTACAATTTTGGAGCCGGCATCTGGCTGAGCCCCATCTCAGGCAGCGGTTCTGTCTCGCCGCAGCTTTTTGAAGACAACGACATTGCAGATTGCTTGGCTATGTCTGCAGAAAAGGGCGGCTTCAACATTGTTGCAAAGGTCACAGACGTTGCGGGCAATGTACTCAGCCAAACACCCAATGGAACGTGGACCTTCCTGGCTGCCTCGGGAACAACTCCCTTTGCCGCACCTTCTGGCTCTTCGAATTTTACCCAAACCGGAAACACCTACCGTGACCAGCAAAGGCGAGCCGGCATGTACACGGTGGAATATAACGAGAGCACCACCGGTTTGAAAGCGCGGATTGTCGCCAAAGTCAAAGCAGGTCGCGCGGCAAGCTTTTCGATGTATGCACCACCCACGATTCTCGCAACCCAAGGATTCAACGTTTCAGTCGACTTTCGGGACAACTGGGGAAACAACATCTGTGAGGGCTTCCGCGGATTCAATGGAACAGGATTCGGACGAGACCTTGAATTTGGCAGTGCAAACAATTCTGGGCAGGTGAGCGTGCGCTGGACGGGCGCAATTCCAACCACACCAAAGTTTCCTGTGGGTGGCGTTCTTGGCGACGGCACGGAATGGAACGCCACTTTTCAATGTGCCAACAATGGACAACATGTCAGTAGTCGGCTGCAAATTCCAACAGTGGGAGTGTATGCGTTGGAGGCAGACTCTGACTCGCTTCGAACCACATCCGGAAGCATCATTCCGGTTGCATCGACCCGCAAAAGTTCATCCATCAAGGTGCTGCCTGGCGCAGTCAACGTCACAAAACTGGAATACATCACCGCGCCAGGCGGAAAGGGATATTTGCCTTCAACTTCGGGTACGGAGTTGAGCAGCTCGCCATCTGCGACCGAGGCATCTGCGTTTCCATATGTCTTGCGCTCTTTCGACCTCTCATACGATGTTGGAACTGCCATTGGCGTCTATATCGCCGGCTATGATTTGGAAGACAATTTTTCCAGAGCAATACCAAGCACACTCACCAGCATTTCTGCGAACGAACTTGAGATTCTGGCATCAACGAGCCCCGACTATTTTGCAGTGGGATGCAATCAACCAACAAGGGTGTTGTGCCAAATGAATGCAGATTCAGGCGGTGAAGAAAGAGGAATCGTCCACATCCTGGCGGGAATCCGTGCTGGAACAACCCAGATCAAATTGACCAACAACGAAAACTCAACAGACGTCAAAACTCTTCCTTCATTTCAGATTGTTCCTGGCACGCCAACTCATCTCATTCCAACGGCAATGGATTCGAGCAAAATGATAAATGGATCCACTCCAGGTAGTTCGATTCAATCGGTCTTGGCGGGTTCAGAGATGAGTTTCAAGCTTCGCCTGACCGACTCCAACAGAAACACAATTTTATCTCACAACCAGGAAAGTCTTCTCGACTTTCAATTTTCCGGCGCAGGCAATGGAGAAACGCTCGAGAAAGACGTCAACACACGTCCGCAAAGTCGTCGTTACAGCTTCGTCAACGGTGTGACTACAGATACTGTCACAACCAAAGTCGTAGTAACAGGGGATTACTTTTTGCGAATATCCTCACCTGCGAGCACTTACGGCGGCATCATCGATTTCGGCACCCAAGGAATTCTCCCAGGTCCATTCCATCACTATGGGGCAAACACTTTTGGTCCGGGCCAGTACGGGAGCTACGTGGCGCACCGCGACTTGTTGACAAAATTTACCACAGTCATCGACAGACGCGATGAGTTCGGAAACGTACTGGAGCCTTCTGCTGACATGGTTCCTGTTTCGCTGAAGCTGAAATCCTTTGGGAGTACAACCTTTACTGGCCAACTTCACGGCACAACCGAAAATATTCAGTTGTCGACCAATTCGCCCACGACCACGATATCGGATTTAAGCTACCCGGAACCTGGGCTTTTCTACATGGACGTCTTCGACAACAACGGAAAATCGGTCAATTACATCTTTTCTTCACCAACATTTGATATCGACGCAGATCTCACCACCATTGCCGGATACAAAATCGAGCACATCACAAAAAACCCAAATCCAGCCATCACCGCAGGTGAATCCACTTTCTTCAAGGTTTACCCTACAGCGCGATATGGTTCGGTTTTCAGCATCGAAGACTCTCTTCTGAATTCGCTTCGTTTCCAGTGGTCAGGTGCAGACAATGCGCTCAATCCAACCCAAACTCCTCCAGTTTTGCCAACCCAATTGACTTTCTCGAGCGGCACCGCTGAAGTTCCTGTCACATTTTTTCGGGCTCAATCGATTTCAGGCAACTTGAAAATCACGGATATAGATGCGTCTGTTGGTCAAACAGGAACCTTTCCGGGAACGATTACCGTCAATCCGGGTCCGATTGCGGACTATCAACTGCAGACCTGCATCAACAATCTGAATTGCGGAACATCTCTGAAGACGAGGAAGGCTGAAAAGTCGATAGACGGCTACTTTGACGTCAAGATCTCGACTTTCGATGCCTGGATGAATCCGCGCGCCGGAGAAGCGGGATTGAAACTTGTCGCGAGAAAAATCTCTGGCCCTGTCAACACGGTTGCGGGCTTCTATGCATCCTCGGGCTCAAATGCCGACACCACTGTAGACACTTCAAACATGAATTTGCGCCCGGGAACGCTCAACTTCTACAACCTTTATTATCCGGTTGGACACACCGTGGAGCTGGACATTGAAAATGGTTCGGTGCCGTCCAGCGTCAAGCCGCAGATTGAGTTTCAATATAGCCCGAACTCGATTGCAAAATACAAGCTGGAAACATCCACCACGAACGTTCAAACCGGACCAAACAACTTGCAATTGACCGTTTCGGTGCTCGACAGAGTGGGCAATGTCATTCCAAATCTCGATGACGTTCTGAACTTGAGAAGTTACCGTATCGATGGACCAGGTTATTCACCAGACGGCACGCCGCCGAAACTTGAAGATAATTCGATTGCGACCCTCTCCAACAATTGGACATTCACCCAAGGTGTCGCTTTAAAAACTCTCAGCCTTTACAGAGCAGAG
>JBDLRR010000248.1:0-7210 GCA_039799985.1 Pseudomonadota bacterium
TTTTCAAACGGTGGCATGCTGATGCGCACACAATTCGCCAACCGACCACTCGCGTAGCGGCGAATCAAGAAACCCTCACGGTTGAGCGCCTGTTCAAGAGCATCACCACGTGGGGTCCGGAAAAAAACGAAATTCGCGCGCGATTCGGTCAGCATTTCCACACCACTGCAACCACGCAGCAACGCATTCAGATCATCGACCATTGAAATTGTTTGAGCCACCTTCTTTCGGGTTTCGGCTTTCTTTTGCGACAAAATAAACCCCGAAAGAATCTCAGACGGCCAGGCAATCGAGTATGGCGGTTTCAGTGCACGAAAAACCGAAATCACCTCTGGGCAGGCAATCATCGCCCCGACCCGAAGTCCGGCAGCAGACCAGGCCTTCGACAGTGTTCGCAGGACGATCACATTTGGGCGAGTTGTTGCAAATTTTACGCTCGAGGTTTCGCCGCGGGCCTCAAAAAATTCAAAGTAAGCCTCATCAATCACAACAACACCAGGGAATTTTTCGGCGAACTCAAGCAGAGCCTGGTGCGAAAGCGCAGTGCCTGTCGGGTTGTTGGGAGAACAAATGATTGCCACATCAGCATTCATCACTTGCTCAGAAAACATCGACTGCGGCGAAAATTCAAAATTTTCATCGAGCGGAATATCAACCACTTCTGCACCGTACAAACGCACAAGATGAGCATAAAGAGAAAAGCTGGGGCTGGTGACAGCAATCTTGCGTCCCGGAGCAAAAAGGCCTTCGGCAATCAGTGTCAGAGCCTGACTGCTTCCCGCTGTGACTTCAAGGCAGTCTTCCGGGACGTCCAACGACTGCGCAAAGGCCTGAATCAAAGCGAGTGGCGACAAGCTGGGGTACGTGTTGATGGCATCACCTGACTCCATTTGGCGAGAAAGCTCAGCCAAAAACTCTCGGCGCTCGTCTGCCGTGAGCAACAACATTTCGTTTTGATGTAGGCGAACCGGAGCAGCCGGTTCATTGAGTGTGTACTTGGGAAATTCCAAGGCCTCGCGACGAAAAAAATCAGATGCACAAGGTGAACGGGTTTTCATTGCTTACCCTCCGTGAATCCATCGGCTCGGGCCCTTGCTGCCGCAGCATGAGCCCAAAGTTCCTCCGCATCTGCAAAGGCACCGGTGTCTGCAGCCAAAGTTCTGGAGTCGTCTGCTGACATCATCAAAACCGATGAGCGGCGAATAAAATCGTAGACACCCAACGGTGAGGCAAAACGGGCTGTTCCTGCGGTTGGCAAAACATGACTTGGGCCGGCAAGGTAATCACCGAAACTTTCGGCGCTCCAGCGGCCCATGAAGATTGCACCCACACCACGGAGCGAATTCAACCAAAAATCGCGCCCTTCACCATCGTCGAGCGCGCAACGGGTTTGAATATGCAGGTGCTCGGCATTCAGCTGATTCGCAATCTCGACGAGCTTCGCGCGAGAATCAACAACGCAGATTGCCCCCCACTGCTCAAGGCTCTTGCGCGCAATTTCAGACCTGTCGGCACACTCTTCGCCAACAAGAACTTCAAGCTGCTGAGCAACTGCGTACGCCTCTTCTTGGGATGTTGTGACCAGAACGGCACTTGCATCCTCGTCATGTTCGGCCTGTGCCAACAGGTCGAGAGCTATCCACCGTGCAGGACTGCTGCCATCAGAGAGAATCAAAATTTCCGATGGTCCTGCGAATCCATCAATGCCAATGCGTCCCGCAAGCATTTGCTTTGCTGTGGCAACGTAAATATTTCCAGGCCCAACAATTTTGTCGAATCGCGGAATGTGCTCATCACCAAATGCCGCAAGCGCAACCGCCTGGGCGCCACCCACAGCATGAATCTCATTGATACCCAGTGCGCAGACTGTCGCCGCAAAAACCGGATCCTTGAGTGATCTGGCGGGCGTCACGACGGCGATCCGCCTGACCCCTGCAACTTGTGCCGGAACAGCCGACATGATCACGCTGCTCGGATAAAACGCCTTGCCTCCGGGAACATAGAGCGCCGCCGAATCAAGAGGCTGTACCCGCGATGCAAAGCGGCTCGTGCCAATGGTCGCCCAGCGCGTCTTGTCGATTTGAATCTCGTGAAATTCGCGCACGCGCTGAATGGATTTGGCAAGCACGCGATTGACATCAGCAGGACACCGCGACGCCAAAGGTCTCAACTGTTCAGAGGTCCAGGTCAAGGGTTCGGCTGAGGAGACCCCTTCGAACTTCTCGCGCAATTCAAGAAGGCTTGTCCGCCCGCCAGTCTTCACTCTCGAAACAATATCGCGCACACGCTGAACGACCTCTGCATCCTCAGAGGGAAGCCGGGCATCCAAAGAACGGATGAACTCAGAGATTTGTTGTTGTGACTTCAGGACCCGAATCATTTTTGTTTTCCCCAAGGTGATCAATCTCAAAATGCCCCAACTCGACGTGCCCATGGCTGGACCAATGATGCAGCCAATGCTTCAACGTTTCGTGGGCCTGCGCGTAGTGGCCGCGCGAGGTGATCAATTGAACCCGCGTCGACGCAAGCTCTCGGAAAACAATCAAACCGTTCTCACGCAAAGTTGAACCGGTTTCCACCAAATCAACGATCGCATCACAGAACGAAATCACGCTTGCAAGTTCAACACTCCCCTGCAGCGGAATCAGCTCGGGCTCCAAGCCCATTTCACGCAGCAAACGCAGCGCCATGTGTGGGTACTTGGTTGCGACCCGTGGACGAGCCTTGCCATACAAACGTTCCTTCGCGTCGGGACTTCCGGCAAGGCAAATACGACACCTGCCAAAGGCAAATGTGACAGGCCGCAAAACAGACTGGGCATCTGCCTCATCCAACAAATCTGATCCCGCCAAAGCAATCTCGGCAATACCGCGTTCAACATAAGAAACAACATCCGAGTTTTTTACAAACAAAAACTCGTACCGACCACACTCGCTTTTCAAAACAAGTTTTCTTGTTGTTTCTGGGTTTTCCGGCAGACGAATTCCAACATCTGCAAAAGCCTGGACTCCCCACTTCTGCAGTCTTCCTTTGGGCAAAGCAATACGAATAGGCCGTCCGCAACTGTCATTGCGACGATCATCGGCTGCTGGACGTTTCGCTGAATGCGGCACAGCTGCCTCGTCGTCCACGCCTGTGGTTTGCGGATCTCGCAACATGAAACCCACGGCCATCTGTGATTTGCCAAAATGTTCAAGAAGCTTGTCGTAGCGTCCGCCGCCACCCACATTCTTCAAAAATCCCTGCCCGTCGAGCGCAAGAAAATCAAAAACAAGCCCACTGTAAAAACTGCGTTGTCGGGTCAAGAACGGGTCTGCGATGAAATTGATTGAAGGGTGCGATTTGCGGAAACGCGCAACAGCATCAAGCAGTCCGCGATATTCACTGCAGGTTTTCCAGAACTCCGCGACATTCAGTTCGACCTTGTCGAAAATCGCGTTGACGAGCGCAAAGTCTTTGCAAAAAACCGCTTCTCTCAACAAATTCTTGGTGGATGCCTTGAGTTGCACATCCTGTATTTTTTCAAGAACAATGTATTCCAATCGGGCAACAACTCTAGCATCGCCAACAACAATCGTAGTCCCGGTATATCCAAAATTGCCAAGTGCACTGACCGCCAAATCCAACAGCTGGTCTTCTGCCTCAAGTTCTTTTTCGCCAACAATCTCGGCGCCGAATTCGAGTGATTCAAATTCGGAGGCGTGACCCAATCGAAAGCCTTCGGCACCCAAAAGACCTTGAGGCGAAAATACTTTGCCCGAGTAAAAGAACTTGAATGGGAACTCGAGCTCGCCTGCATGACGGCAAACGAATTGAGCCGAAAAGACCGTCAAGTCGGTCCGCAGCGACCATTCAGTTCCGTTGGAGTCCAAAAATCGGGGAGCACCCGGAAGAACGCTCTCGCCCGTCAGCCGGCTTGTGAACTCAGACGTGGGCAAGCTCAGCGGCAGGTTGAGTTCGGAAAAGCCTCGTTGCCCGGCCAACTGTCGGAAATCACTTTCCCAACCACGCAAACGGGCGAGTCGGTTGCCCAAGCGGGGAAGACTGTTGATAGTACTTGCGCGAGAAGTATCTTGCATCACCGACGTCCCTATTCTAGGAACAAGCTTCATAAACGGACCCAAGCGTCTGAACTTGCATCAATTACGACCATTTGCAAGTGTAAACCTGCGATACGTTAAAGGATTGAGAGACATGGAAATCTTTCTTGTGATCCTCAGAAGCCTCATGGTTCTGGCTGGCGCACTCATGCTGATCACTTTTCTGTTGTTTCAACTGTGGCAGCGAATTCCGACCGAAGGCATCAAGTTCAAAGCTCAGGACTTCATCACCCTCGGCGCAGTGGGACTCATTTTTGCGCTGGGAACCAACAGCTATTGGGGATTGCTCGTGATTGGCCCCATGTTGCTCGGCAAAGTTCTTTCGCAGGCGATGATTCAGAAAAACAAAGTCCGGGGCAGCGGACGCTGGATCGAAGTGCAGTGGACAAAAATGACCCCACGTGGATTTCAGATTCCACAACAACTCAGCAAAGAACTGCAACGACTCCCGGGCGATCAGCATTTGCTGTTGCCGCGTCAGGTTGGCATCTGGGCTGTGAAATACTTTTTGAAATCGGTCAAAAAGAACGCCAACAAAGGCCCCGTCCCGATGAAGACGGGCCAGCAGGCGCAGGCTTTTGAAATGGTCGAACGTTTGGGCGGAAACATTATCCGCCTTGAAAAAGGTAAAACCGAACAGGTCGCATTACCCTTCGGTGTTCTGAAGGTCACCCGGCTTTAATCGGGAAGCGATCTTCCCTGAGCTTAATCGATAATCCACCGTGGACCAGCGTCCGCGGTTTTTTCATATCCACAGGCAAACACAGCCGGCAACAAATCGTTCTGTGTTGACTGTTCAAGAACCTGCACACATTCGGTCCACTTTTGCTCATCCATGACAGTTTTAAGCCACTCTTTGAGCGCCTTTTGTGAGGTTCCGACCCACACACAGCGCGGGGTTGTTTCAACGTCGACGACATGTTTTTCGACAAATTCCTGCAGGGCCTCGGCCAGCGTTCCATTGCGCGGCAAATCATCGGAACACCTGTCGAAGCGTGCATCAACACACACCGGAAGTGCGCACATTTGCGAAACCGGTTCAGCAGTTTTCAAGGTTCGAAAATTTTCGCCACAGACCAGAAGAAGGTCTGAAAAAAGCGAATGCGCAGATCGCACCGCCTGCGGAAACGAAGATGGATTGCGAAAGGCACGCCAGCGCAAATCTTCCTGAAGTGATTTTGTTCGGGCTTCGTATTCGGAGTCAAGATTGACCTGAAGAGTGTCCTGCGCAAATCCAAAAAGGGTTTGGGCAAGATTTCCCGCCGCTTCTTCGCCACGACGGCTCAGATATCCAGGTGCGCCACCCTCTGCTTGTGTGTATAGTAGAAACAATATTTTCATGACGCCTCTCGTCGGGCTCAAAAGAGTGGGAAATTGCATGCTTGAAACTTCGACCTCTTCCGAGATCCCTGCTGAAATAGTTAATATGCAAGCCATTCAAACGCAACTCAAGAAGAGCTTTGCTGCGGGCCGCATGCGCAGCTTCGAAGCGCGCATCAACGCGATTGAAGCCATCGAACGACTCGTCCAGGAGAACCAGGGAGCTTTGTGCGACGCCTTGAGCAACGATTTGGGGCGACCCCGGGAAGACAGCCTGATTGCCGAACTCAGTGTCATCATTGAAGAGGCAAAAGCCGCACGCAAAAGCCTGAAGCGGTGGATGAAGCCAAAGCAAAAACTCATGCCCTTGTTGTTGTTTCCATCAAAAGGTCTGATCTCACCTCAGCCTTTTGGTGTGACACTCATCATAGGACCATGGAACTACCCATTTCAGCTCCTGCTCACTCCACTCCTTTCGGCGCTGGCAGCCGGCAATTGTGCAGTGCTCAAACCTTCGGAACTGACCCCAGCCTGCTCCCGACTGATTTTCGATTTGCTTCCAAAATATCTACCCAGCGATGTGGTTCAGGTGATTGAGGGAGGAGTCGAAAACACTCAAAAGTTGTTGGAATTCAAATGGGACTTGATTTTTTTCACCGGCAGCACCCAGGTCGGAAAGATCATTGCCCAAGCCGCATCCCGAACCCTGACACCCGTCGTACTTGAATTGGGAGGAAAATCTCCGTGCATTGTCGATTCCAGTGCTGACTTGAGCGTGACTGCGCGCCGCATTTTGTGGGGCAAGCTCCTCAATTCGGGACAAACTTGCGTTGCACCTGATTACATTTTCACTCCGCGCAGCAACGTGGAAAATTTGGTCCGCGCGTTGGAATCGACACTCACGGAATTCTATCCGCAAGGCTTTGTGCGCAACCAAAGTTACTGTGGGATCGTCAATCAACGACACTTTCAAAGACTCGAATCCATTGCCGATGCGCAACGCAACCAGCTCAGAATTGGCGGCAAGATTATTGCATCACAAAGACTTATCGAACCTTCCTTCTACCTGCTCAACCTGGCTGAAGCTGGGAACGCTCCCATCATGGCCGAAGAGATCTTTGGACCTCTGACCCCCATCATCTCTTATGAATCGATTGATGAAGTCATTTCGTATATCAATTCAAACGATCATCCTCTGGCACTTTACGTCTTTTCTTCTGATCATGAAGTTATTTCACGCGTTGAGCGCGAGACACGCTCCGGTTCCTTCGTCGTCAATGACACGGTTATTCAACTTGCAACCAGCCAACTGCCGTTTGGAGGAGTTGGCGGCAGTGGCATGGGCTCATACCACGGCGAAGTCGGATTCAATGCGTTCAGCTATCAGAGATCAATCATGAAGCGCCCGTTTTGGCTGGATCTGCCGGTGCGCTACAGACCATATTCGGGCTGGAAAATCTGGATTCTGCGAAAATTGCTGGGTTACCGGAAGGTTTGAGACGTGCAGCATCCCTGCCAACCTACTGAATTGCATTTCAGCCAGGTATCCCAAAATTCCGTAAAGATTGTCTAAAAAAACAAATTATAGTGGGCCCTTATATTGCCCTTTCCCTTCCATGCGAGTCAGGATATAGACCTCTGAATTCGGCAAAAGAAATCGGGGGAAGCGGTGACACTCAAAGTCATGTTCGAAAACCACATGTCGGCTCGGGTCGTTGAAGTCCATTTTCCGGAAGGACTCACAATCGCAGATGCGGCGTCCATTTCCGAATTGAAAGCTGCCTGGGCGG
>JBDLRR010000249.1:0-4077 GCA_039799985.1 Pseudomonadota bacterium
GAGACAAGAGGCAACCAAACTCCTTGCGCGGCCTTTCTTCAAAACGATACTTCTCATGCAGTTCATCCAGGTTTTTGGATTTGTGGGAGTAGAAACCATCCTGCCGATGGCATTGGCAGATGCCTATTCTCTGAACCAATCGGCGATCTATAAATCTTTTCTTTTTTTGGGCGGCATGGTGCTGCTGATCAACGGTGGAGTATCCCGCCCAGTGCTCAAGAAAGCGGGCGAAGGCCTCACTCTCAATATCGGGCAGCTGTCTTTGACCTGTGGGATTTTTCTCATCCCTTGGTTCGCCCCGAATATCGATGGACTCTATTTTGCGCTGTCGATGCTCTCGCTTGGAAGTTCATTGGCAAACCCTGCCCTGAGTGGGCTTGTGAGTCGACTCAGCCCACACGACAGGCAAGGACTTGCTCTTGGAATGGCGCAGAGTCTGTCGGCTGGCGCAAGAATTCTGGGACCCGCATTCATGGGGCTGGTTTATGACCGGCTCCACGGAGCTCCTTCCCTCTACGTCTCCAGCGGGCTCTTGCTCGTCGTCACGCTCATCGGTATGGCTGGGTTACGCGGGGTCGGAAAATTGAACATCCAGCAACCCGAACCTGCGACAGATTTGAGTTGAACCTGGGAGAACAAACGTGACCTGGAAACTTCCCCTGAACCAAATTGGCAACGGCTGTACATTTATCGTCGGACCTTACCAGGAAACGCCCAAATTCAAGGCAACAACCCTAGCCCTTTCGCAGCATCTTTGGCTTCAAGACATTTTAAGCGACCTCAATTGTACGCTCGAAGGCGACGCAGCCAATTTTGCCCTCGCCGTCGATGTCGAGAAACAAAGCGCCACATACAGAGTGACTGCCCATTTGCGCATGGTGCCAAGGCTGGAATGTGTGCGCAGTCTGACCCAATTTCGCACAGCCATCGAAACTGAAAATGAAGCACTTTATGTTTTGGCTGCGCCCAAAACCGGCAACTCCGGAGAACATGAGCTTTCTGAAAGTGAACTCGAATCCTACGAACACGACGGCCAGAGCTTAATACTGTCAGAATTTGTAACCGACGTCGTATTCACCAGCCTGCCGGATTTTCCGTTGTGCCAGGCTGACTGTCGCGGACTTTGCCACGAATGTGGCTGCAATCTGAATGAAACGCGGGAGTGCGGGAAGTCCAAAGCCATGAACGAGGGCGATTTTGTTTGCCCTCATATTCATGAGTTTCAATAAAAAAATCAGTGACCGACGGTCAGCGACCGCCAAACCAAAACTGCCATGACCAATGCAATTAACGTGGAAAGCAAAAGAACCACGGTGGGAAGAAACTTGAACACTGCTTCTTTTGCCAATGTATCACGCTGTTGAACAAAAATCTGTTCCAACTTTGTGTCCAGATCTTCATCACCCCGCAACACAGACAGTTTCCCCAGAATCGTTTCCTGGGCTCGATTCTGGAGTAATGTCCAACGCGCGTCCTCACGGAACAGTGCCCTCAGACTCGTGTTCGACAACATTTGCTGGCTGAGCAGAACATCGCGGGTGAAATCATCGACATCTTCATTGATGCTTTTCTTGAATGAAGAATATTTCCACCACATGCCAAGCCATCGCAGCGGCATGCCGGAGGAAAGCGATGAACTCAGCTCATTTCTGACTGCAGCACCGAAGCTGTCGTAGAATTGAGATGGATTTTCATTCAGACAAGACAGACAGCCCAGACGAGACAACAGCAGGAGGTAAGAAGAATCAACTTGGACCGTCTGTGCTTGATCGGCAATTTGAACACTGCGAGCTTCACTGCCCGCAAGAAGTTCCGGTGAATGAGTCGTCACCCGTGCCTCCGTGGTTTGATGAAATTACATCAGCTCCATTTCACTGAAGCTGGCGAAACCACCGAACTCGGGCATGTACTCGACATCATTTTTTGGAATCAGAATCTGGCGCTCGCCGGTTCCACCGCGTTGATAGGCGGCAAACCGAGGACAAGCCTTGAATGCCGCATCTTCGAATGGAGCATAGGTACACGCGGCACCACATGCAGACTTCACACCGCAAACATCACTCAAGACAAGTTGACCTTGAGCGTCAACCACGCCTTGCTTGACATGATAAGGGCAACGCTGTGCTTTCATCGCCTATCCTCCTTGATGGCAAAGTGGGCACCTGAGCAGTTTCCTACTGCTGGTAAAACTAACAATTTTTTGGATTTACGCTCGGAGTAAAGCACGAGCTCTCAAGTGTGTCAACCCGCCGGCCAGTCAAGCCACTCAAACGAGTCAACTTTTCGTCGATGACGCGAAAGCAAATCCAAACACATTTGCATTCGTCGGATTATTTTCCGCGGCGAAAAAAAATTTTCGATCACTTTGCACCGGATTCGACTGACGACTCTCAGAATGTCATCACCCACCAAAGATGCTGAGAAACGAAACAAACGAATCCTCTCACGACACAAATGGACACAAACCCAAATGCTTCATCCCGATGCCCAGTCGATTACACAACGGTCTGCCGAATCACTCTGGCTGTTGCAGAACTTGTTCACATCCGCAGAATTGACAAACTTCTTACGTCTTCTTTCAAAGCATTCGAATGATGGCCGTGAACTTCTCCACCATCCGGAAAAACTTCATACACTTGCTTTGTCAGTCTTGCCGCCAGAAAAACAAGAACGTCTTCACCTGTTGCTCAGTCATCCGCCAAATTCTGCGAGCAATCAAAATCTCATCACCCGTTTCGAAATTGAATCACTGATCAGGCGGATGCTCCCGCCAAGTTTTCCATTGGCATTGCGCTACTCAGGCAATCCCAATCTTCTTTCCCGCAAAAGAGTCGGAATTGTCGGAACTCGCCACCCGACTTTTTACGGTCGTGAACAAGCAGCACGATTTGCCCGCACTTTGGCCGAGAATGGTGTTTGTGTTGTTTCTGGAGCCGCCATCGGCATCGACACCGTGGCCAATCTGATGGGCCACAATTCGGGTGCCAGTGTGGCAGTCCTGGGTTCGGGACTCGGAGTTCCCTATCCTCGCGCCAACACGGGACTGTTTCGATGCATGGAATACTCAGGACGAGGCTTGCTGCTCAGTGAGTTTCCCGATGACCAGCGCGCGGAAAAGTGGAACTTTCCCAAAAGAAACCGAATCATCGCGGGACTTTGCGATTTTCTTTTGGTGATTGAAGCCGGGCTTCATAGCGGAACAATGATTACCGCCCATTTGGCAGCCGACATAGGGGTCGACGTCGGTGCGTTGCCTGGCCCGGTTCACAGCCCGACAAGTCAGGGAAGCAACCTCCTGATAAAAGACGGAGCTTTTTGCATCGAGAGCCCCGAGGAAATCCTTGAAAGGTTGGCCAATCTGGGTCATCAGAAGGACGGTACCAGGGAGACTTTGAACGATGACTCAGCCTTACTTCCACGAACCCATCCAACGCTTTTCTGATCCCCTGCAGATTCAGAATCTGAAGGTCAAGAATCGCGTCTTTCTGGCTCCACTTGCCGGAGTTTCGGATGTGCCTTTTCGGAGAATCTGCCAAAGCCAGGGCGCGGGTCTCACCTATGTCGAAATGCTCTCTTCAACCGCTATTCGCTATAAGAACCGCCGCACCTTTGAAATGATGGCGCGCCACGCAAGCGAGTCTGTCCTGGGTGTGCAAGTCACAGGACCAAATGCTGAAGACGTGGCAAATGCGATCGCCGTTCTCGATTCACTGGGCTTTGATACTATCGACATCAACATGGGCTGCCCCGTGAGAAAAGTCACCGGTGCCGGCTGCGGCAGCGCCATCCTGAAAGATCCCGACCGCGTTCAAAAGACGGTGGAGCTGGCACGGACTTCAACAACTCGTCCGCTGAGTGCCAAGATTCGCCTGGGATTCACGCGCGATGCCGTCAACGTCGCAGACGTCTCAAGCCGCATTGCATCGTCCTCGGCAGACATGTTGACCATTCATGGCAGAACAAGGTCCGAGTCATACTCAACATCGGTCGATTGCAATGGAATCAGGCAAGGCATTCGCTCGGCCGTATTGTCATGCCTGTCCAACGAAAAAAATCCACCTGTGACGGTCGGAAATG
>JBDLRR010000250.1:0-5030 GCA_039799985.1 Pseudomonadota bacterium
AAAGGCGTTCCAAAAAGTCCGCGTCTTCCAAACGAAAATCCCTGCATTCCAAAGGTACTTGCCGGTGCGGATGAATTGTTCCGCTGCGGCCTGGTTGGGCTTCTCGCGGAAACTGCGAACACTGAAACCGACCGCCTCTTGAGGTGTTTCACTGAACTTTGAGGCTGGCAAGATTTGTGCGTTTTTGTCGAGAGGAAGACCCCATTCAATATAGCCAAAGCCGGTCGCAGGGTGGGTGGGTTGAATGCCCACAGTCACGAACAGATTTTGTTTTGCGAGTTTGACGGCATCGGAAACAGTTTGCTCGAATGATCGAACGTTTTGAATGGAGTGGTCGCTCGAGAGGACGAGCATCACAGAGTCGGGGTCTTGCTGCATCAGTTGCCAAGCTGCAAGAGCGACAGCCGGAGCGGTGTTGCGAGCCTGGGGCTCTGCGATGATTCGGGAAATAAGGTCGTTGGTTTGCTCTCGGGCAAGACCTTCTTGCTCGGCAGCAGTCACAATCCATCTTTTTTTCTGGGGGGAAATGTTTTTGACACGCTCAATCGAGGTCTGGAGGAGGGTGTCCTCATTGCCGCCCAGGGCCAAAAACTGCTTTGGACGCTGTTTTCGGGACAAGGGCCAAAGCCTGGTTCCCGAGCCTCCGCACAAAATGATCGAGTAGATGTTCTCGCCGGCGAAAAGATCGTTTTTGGGGTTGCTCGATGACATGAATTAAACCTCGGATCTCTGAAATGTCGTAGCCACTATTATTGGCATACAGAAACATCTTTCTCAACTTGTTGACAATCCGCTTGCCTTCACGGTTGAATCCTCGACTCGGACAATCGAGTTGCCGGCCCCGTAAACCGAGGGTCGATTGCATAAAGGAGCATCATTTTATGGTCGCAGGACTCAGAACTCTCACGGACCTCAAATTTACAGACTACAATCGCCCCGTGGTGTTTTTGCGCCTCGACCTCAACGTGCCCCTGAAAAATGGCGTCGTGACAGATGAAACTCGAATCACTGCCGCACTGCCAACGGTGCGTTGGTTGCTCGACAAAGGCTGCCGGGTGGTGATGTGCTCTCATTTGGGTCGTCCCAAGGGAGAGGGTTTCGAGAAGGAGTTCAGTCTTGCGCCGGTTGGTGAGAAGCTTGCAGCTCACCTTGGAAAAGATGTTCTTCTGTGTGCCGACTACATGATGGATGGCTTTGATCGGATCATTGCCCAGATGGATACAAATCAGCTCGTTCTTCTTGAGAACCTCCGTTTCCACAAGCAGGAACAAAAAGGTGATCGCGAATTTGCCAAAGCATTGGCCAAAAGCATGGACTTTTACGTGAACGATGCGTTCGGCACGTGCCATCGCGCCGATGCATCAATGGTCGCCGTTGCGGAAGAGTTTCCGCTTGAGCGTCGTGCGGCCGGATTTTTGGTGCAAAAAGAAATCCAATTCCTTGAGGGTGCATTCCGCAATCCGCAGGCTCCTGTGACTGCGATCTTTGGTGGTGCCAAGGTATCCGACAAAATTGCCATTCTTCAAAAGTTCACTTCCATTGCCAACAACATGATTATTGGCGGTGCGATGGCCTACACGTTCCTGCGATACATGGGGCACAAGGTCGGAAAGTCGCGAGTTGAAGAAGAAAAACTTTCGCTTGTCGGAGAAATCTTTAAGGCAGCAGAGGCGCGCAAAGTCAAAATCATTTTGCCGGTGGACCATGTGTGCGCCAGCGAATTTGCAGAGGGCACGATGCCTGTGGCCTGCGCCGGAGCAGACATTCCCGACAACCTCATGGGTCTGGATATTGGACCCAAGACAGCAGCGTTGTTTGCAGACACCATTCGTGCGTCGAAAGTCGTCGTCTGGAATGGTCCCATGGGAGTTTTTGAGTGGCCTGAATTCGCATATGGCTCGCGCAAAGTCGCTGAAGCACTGACGCAGTGCCCCGGTGCGACGATTGTGGGTGGGGGCGATTCTGCAGCAGCCATCACGGCGTTCGGACTTGCGGAAAAGGTTTCACATGTTTCAACGGGTGGCGGTGCAAGCATGGAGCTTCTTGAAGGCAAGGAACTTCCGGGCATCAAGGTTTTGAGGGCATCACTGTGAAAAACAGACGAAAAATATTTATCGGCAATTGGAAGATGAACAAGCTTCCCGAGGAAGCAACCGGGTTTTGCGAAGTCTTTGCTCCGGCTGTCAAACAGCTTTCAAATATTGACGTTGGTATTGCGGCACCGAGCGTGTTGTTGCCTTCTTTGGCAACCCGTTTTCGCTCGTTGCATTGGTACTCACAGAATTGCCACTGGGCGGCGTCGGGTGCGTTCACGGGTGAGCTTTCAACAGCGATGCTCAAGAGCGTAGATGTTTGCGGAAGCCTGGTAGCCCACAGCGAGCGCAGGCAAATGTGCGGCGAGACCAACCAGACCGCTGGGCAAAGAGTCGCTGCTCTGCTGGCAGCAGGAATGCAAGCCGTGCTGTGCATTGGCGAGACATTGGCCGAACGAGATGGGGGTCGCTTCAACCAGGTGTTGGAAACCCAATTGTCTGAGGCATTTTCTGCCACGGGTATTAAAAACTGGAATGCAGCCTTGGGGAATGATCCTCAACGACCATTGTTGACCTTGGCGTACGAGCCTGTTTGGGCCATCGGCACGGGCCGGGCAGCAACGGCGCAACAGGCCCAGGAAGCTCACGCTTTCATTCGCGGCTGGCTGAAGGCGACTTTTGGCCAAGAAATGGCTGAGCGTTTGCGCATTCAGTACGGCGGCAGCGTGACTCTGCAAAATGTCGATGAGCTGATGAAGATGCCCGACATTGATGGCGCGTTGGTTGGCGGTGCGAGCCTTAAGGCCGAGGATTTTGCACAACTCTGTGCGCGCGGGGCTGCAGTCGTTTGAGAACCATCGCGCAGTCGTGCGATCTGCAAATTTTTGTTTGCGTCAATCAGCGGCCCCCCGGGGCCGCACTTCCAAGTTGTGGTGTGGATCGCGGAAACGAAGTTTTCGAATCGTTGCGCACTGACGCTGCTGCCTGGGGGCGTAAACTTGGATTGCAGGTGTGGGTCAATCGGAGTCTTTGCCAAGGTTTTTGTCATGCGGACGGCGTCAATGTTTCGGTTTTCCCGCTGCAGCTGCGCTTTCAGGCCGTGCGGATTGTTGATTTTCCCCAGCTGTTTTCAGCAATCGAAAACAAATTGAAATTTGCCAAGTCTTCTTGAACCCAGTCTAAAGATTGACGTGTCATCTTCATCCTCTCCTGAGTCATCAGAAATTCGAATAAAGTTGAGGTCTGGTGCGCTGCATGAGCAAATTGTGCGGACATTCAGTTCTATAATTAGTTTTTTTTTGCAGTGCCGTTGATGCGGTGAGGAGGGAAAAATGGTTCAATCAAGATTTTTGGTGCTCGGAATGGCGGGTGCGGTTGCAGTTTTGTCTTGTGGTAAAAAGAAAAGTGACGCCGCTGAGCAAATCAACGCAGCTGTTTCCAATGCATTGGCAGTCGGCTATCCCGAGGGCCTGAGCATCCCATCGTTTCCCAAAACCACGACGACAGCTGCTTTGAATCTTGAATTTGCAGATTCGGATGAAAAGACTCTTGGCCAAAAAGTTGTTGAGCAACAGAAAATTTTGAAGGGCGAAGTGGAAGATTGCTTTGCAGGACTCAAGGCGGGCTTGCAAAGACAGCCAGGCTCAGGTGAGACGTGCTACCAATTCGACCAGGACATGATCGTCGGAAAGAAGGGCTCCGAACCTGAACGCGGAACCGCAGATGGAAAGAGCAAGAAGACTGGTTCGAACGAAGCTTGCATGGTGTCGTTCGCCCGCGATGAAATGCGCGACATTGAAATCCAGATCGACAACATGCTCGATCGCGCACAGGCCATGGCTTGTTTGGCCAAAAAGAACAACGTGACGATGACCAACAACGAAGCCGATCTCACCGACTTGATGAACTCCAAGCGGCCAACCGATCGTCCGGATGCACCAACGTTCACATCTGTAAAACTCAAGCGCCTTGCTGACAAAGACAGCCGGCCAGTCTTCCAGACAGAAATCAAGTCGACCCGTGCAGGCGGAGTGGCGGAAGAGCTGACGATTGTTCACAGTGCCGCTTCTGGCTCAGACAACAACACCTATAACGGAATCATCACCGTCAAGCGCAGTGGCGACAATACGCGGGACCAAGGCAAGGTGAACGCCCTCAGCATCGAATACGCGCGCGCTTTGGATGGCGAGAACAAGAAGATCAAGGCTTCTGTTCGTCGGGCAAATTTTGCATCCACCGTAACTGAAATGTTCGACTCCAACGGACGCGTCAACCTGCAAGGTGTTGCGGTGAATGCGCAAAACGATACGGTCGGCGCCATTTCGTTTGTTGAGTTCGATGTGAATCAATCCGACAACACTGGAAACTTGGTCTACTGGAAAAATCCTGGTGGCAACGACGGAGAGGCTGCCCGTGGATTTGTGTTCAAGGTCGAAAATGCAGGCGACAACAAGGTGAAAGGCTGTGCCATTTCGGGCGCGGTGCGTGGAGTGAGCATCCGCAAATCGCTGCGACTCCCAACGGATGCGAGTTTGGAATTGAAGCCAAACGGATTTTATCATCCGTTCTTCAATTGTGAGTCTTCACCTGGTGTCTATAATGCTTGTACCGGAACTCCTGCGACTGGTTACAACTTGGCAAGGGACGATGGACATTGGAAGAATCTTACAATCACTTCGACCGATGCGACGAATTTTGTAAAGCAACAACAGGGCAGCCTCGTCAGTCGTCAATGCTTTTCTCAGAGTGCCACCGGTGAATATGAAATCGCCGAGACCACAAATGCAGCCGGCTTTGAATTGATAGCAACAACTGATCCCAAGTTCATTGCTCCTCCAAAACTCGAGGGAGTCAAAGATCGTCCCCTCAAATAATCTCACTGTACAATTGTGGGTTGTACTCAATCCGCTCAGTGTTTGATTCAAGTAGGCCGTCTGTCACAAGACGGCCTTTTTTTTGTTCTGATTTTGCAATTCAACTGACCAAGAATGCAGCGGA
>JBDLRR010000251.1:0-18967 GCA_039799985.1 Pseudomonadota bacterium
CGTTTCCTGCCAAGTCCACCAGCAAGAAGTCTCCCTGATGCAGATCTCGTTTGTGTTTGCCTGAACGTGAGATCAAGAATGACTGTTGGTCACGGCGTAAGCTGAAATTGCTGCTGGTGGCCGGAATCGCATGACGTTTGTCGAGGCGTTGGGCGACGGTGCACAACTGGCCCAATTTGATTTGTTCAAACAAAGAAAGTGCGATTTGCCGGCTGGCATCGAATCGATATTTGCGTTCACTGCGCATGGGAAAAAACCTCCAAGCGGGTGAGGAATTCCTTTGCGGCGTCGGCAACCGATTTTCCACTCGCAAAAATCGCTGTACCGGCATTCAGAATAAAATCTCGGCCAAAATCGGCGCAGGCCAATTCAACATGTTCAGGTTTTATTCCGGCACTCGGCACGGGTGTTGTTGGTAAGACTTTGGCCTGTAGGTCTTTTGTGCACTCGCGAGCAATTTCGACAGCAGCGGATTTTGGAAGTCCAATTTTTCCGTAGGGGCTTGGAAACAGGCTCAGGTCTGCTCCTGCTGCGCGGATAAGACTTCCCATTGCGACGCCTGGAGAAATTGAATCCGTACTTGAGCCATTTCCAAAAGCTCCAGCAAGCGCAGGGTGGGCGACCAGCGGAATTTGTGTGACTTCCCGCAAGTTCTGCAGAGCCTCGAGGCCCGCCGTCCAAACGTTCACCAGCAGGGCATCTGCTCCCGCACTTTCCAGAGACTTGCTCCACTTGCCCAGATCCGCAAATGCCTGTGCATTCAGGGGAGCATGAACGACATACAAGGTCTTGAGCCCATCTTTCTGTTTTTTGGTCGCGACTTTTTCAATCCGGCGAAGGATGTCATTGAAGTTTTCATCGTGCCGAATTTCGTCGTCTTTGACCAAGTGAACTCCAGCGTGTCCAACTTCGGCATACAGATTCGCAAGGGCGTCTGCGCTCATGGCCACGTTGGGCTTGAGAATTCCCATCAGCAGCGGGCGGTTAGATTGTGCTCCGGTTTGAATACGAAGATCTTCCAAGGAAACCTTTGGGCCCGTCAATCCATCAGTTGCAAAACAATCTGATTCGAATTCCAGCTTTTCCAAGCACACGCCATCGTAAAAACTCATTTTTCCGAATACAAGTGTCAGCAGCCAGGCAAGTCTGCCGTGCCAAAGCTGGTGCGGAAAAGCGATTGTGGCGCGCAGAAAAATTTCATCCTCACTGCTGGAAACAATCTTGGCTACCTTGGTCTGGAGGATTTGTTGTTCAACAAATCTTTCATCCCATGCGCCAATCGACTGGCCAATGGCAATTTCTTCAAAAATTTCTGGTCCGTGAATTTTCTTGTCCACGCGGTAGGTGACAAGTGCGTGAGCCTCAGAAACTGATGGCGGAACAATGATAGCCTTTTTTTTAGCTGCGTAGGTCATTTTCCGGCAACACCTTTCAAAAATGCTGGCAGGTCAAAGCAATTTTGGGAAAGTTCCGGCAGCACAACTCCGTGCTCTGTAATGATGCCGCTGATCAGTTCTGCGGGAGTGACGTCGAACGAAGGGTTCCACACCTCGATCCCCTCGGCAGCCAGTCGTTGACCGAAAATGTGGGTCAACTCGTTGGCTGGGCGTTGCTCGATGTGAATGTCATCTCCGGATGATTTGCTGATGTCAATTGAGGTGAGCGGAGCTGCGACATAAAAAGGAATGCCATGATGCTTGGCTGCAATGGCGAGCTGATAGGTGCCGATTTTGTTGGCAGTGTCACCATTGGCGACGACGCGATCTGCACCGACGATCACCGCGTCTATTTTTTCTTGTTTCATCAAAAACGAAGCCATGGAATCAGTGATGAGTGTTGCGGGTATCTTTTCATACACGAGTTCAAACGCGGTGAGTCTTGCGCCTTGGTTATAGGGACGTGTCTCGGTCGCAAAAGCGTGCTCCAGTTGCCCACGCTCATGCAGCGCCCTGATAACTCCCAAAGCCGTTCCATATCCCACTGTGGCAAGACTGCCGGTGTTGCAGTGGGTGAGAATCTTGATCTTTGACTTGCCCTTGAAGAGGTCCGCACCATACGAACCAATGGCTCGATTGTCTGAGATGTCTTTTTCAAGCATGCCTTCAGCAAAGTTAACCAGCGTTGAAGAAAGGTTTTGAATTGGATTGGAGTTGTTGCCCGGTTGTGCGGTCGCTTGCGACAAAATCTTTTTGATTCTGCCGATGGCTTCAAAAAGGTTGACGGCAGTGGGTCGGCTGTTTCCCAGAACTTCAAGTCTGTCGTCAATCATGCGCACGAACATCTTGAGGTCCGCTGATTTTTCGACCATCGATGGCAGTTCGACGGCAAGACTCAGAACCGCGGTGACTGCAATTGCGGGTGCGCCCCGAACCTGCATTGACTTGATAGCTTCTGCAGCCTGTGCGCAGTTTGCAATTGTGATGAATTCGCTGGAGTGCGGCAGTTTCAATTGGTCAAGAATGCTTAATGAACCACGGGAATAGCGGATAGCTTCGAGTCGTGGTGTAACTGCAGATTTGCTCATTGCGGGAGGCTTCCTTTGGTGAAGTATACTTGGATGAGCTTGGCCATGGCGAAGTCTTTCTCGGTGACTCCCCAGCGTGGCTCATGGGTCACAAGGTTAATTTCGATCGACGTGAAATCGCGGAGAGTGAAGCTGGTGTGGTGGTCGCAGATTTCTTGCGCATCGTGCAGCCATTTCAATTTTTCGACTGCCTCGGCGTGTGTCTTGAAATTGAATTTTGACGACAAACAAAAGCCGTGTGAATCACGATCCACAGACCATGACGACAATGCTGCTCCAGCATCTTTTACGATTGGGCGTGGATCTTCCAACAAAGACCTGCTGGCGCTTTGGACTTCGATGAAAAGAGGATGCGGCTTGGAAAATCGAAGTGTGGTTTCGCGCATAACCGATTCTTCTGGAAAGATTGCGGCCTGACGACATCGTTCTGTGATGTCTGCCATATATTGAGCTGCTCGAGTCTGCGCGTCTGGCAACTGAATTTGTTTGTGGATTTCTGACGCATATTTGAGACGAACAAGGAACGGGGCGATTGCGATGTCGATGGCATTCAATTCACTGCCGCCGAAAAAACGCACGCCATGACGGGTCAAGTTTTCGTTCAACCATGCCCAGGCCGCGTTAAGACGACTGGCGGCTGAGTTCAAATTGTTAGTGTTGCCATTGGAATAGATACCCTGTTGCAAGGCTGTCAGGAGAGTGTTGTTGGCAGCCTCCCAGAGAACCTTGGTCTGAGCGATTTGACGAGGGTTGTTGCCAAAAATTTTGGGTCCTTTTGCTTCAAGGCTGTCGAGGAACTCCATGATAACCATACTCTCGTGAAAACCTTCGCCCGCTTCGAATTCAAGCGTTGGAACACTCCCGGTCGGGTTGATTTTCAGCATATTTGAGGGCGGATTTGCGAGATCGATTTCGACTCTTTCGATCTGTTGATTGCTGATTTGCCGCACATGACAGGCCAAAAGGACCCGGTGGACAAAGGGGCAGGCTGGAATCATGTACAATTTCATGCTGGCAACTCCTTGCACGGGGCGTCAGTGGAACGTCGTGATGGCCTTGGACAGCCTCCGGATTATGCACGCCCGAACCGATGACGTTACGAGACACAGTGCGGGGGCGCAACCCATGAATTTACAGTGGGACGAGATCATTCATGTGTACTTTCCGGTGACCATCGCGGTGTCTGCGCAGATCGCCTTTTTGCTCTTGCCTATCAATTTGAGGACATGGCGCACCGATCTTCTGAATGCCTGGACATACTCAGGTATTCAGGTTTTTGTCGCGGGACTCTTGTTCATCGTGATTCCAAGGGTTTTTGAGGTTTTTCACCTGGCTGATTCGACTACTTTTATTGTTTTAATGTCTGTTTTTGTGGCAAGTTGGTGGAAGATCGTGAAAAGTATTCCTCTGGAAGCCACCTATCCTGTCACTCCAGAGTTTATAGAACAGCCCGTTGTTTCCTTTGATTCCTTCTACAATGCAGAAAGACTTCGGCAACTGAGTGAATTGTCTGGCGAGAGCGCCTACACCCTTCAGAGGCAACGCGCCCTGCGGGAAATGCTTGTCAGGCGTCGTGTGGAGAGCGGTGCCCGCGACGCTGAAGAAGCATAAATCGGTCAAAATTGCCCTGACCTACGGTTGCAATTTGAAAACAGGTTTTGTATCACTGGCCCACCGTGCCCGCCCTCAGGACATTCGGGGCGGTGTAAACTGTTTTAATGTCTGGAGGAAGCCGCGGTGGCAAAGGAAAAATTTGAGCGCTCCAAGCCTCATATGAACATCGGTACAATCGGTCACGTCGACCATGGTAAGACCACGCTGACAGCAGCAATTTCGTCTGTGTTGGCAAAGGCGTTCAACAAGGTTGCTACAAAGTTCGATGAAATCGACAAAGCACCTGAAGAGAAGGCACGCGGAATTACGATCAACGCGTCGCACATCGAATACGAAACAAACAACCGTCACTATGCTCACGTGGACTGCCCAGGACACGCCGACTACGTGAAGAACATGATTACGGGTGCTGCGCAGATGGACGGTGCAATCCTCGTGGTTGCTGCGACCGACGGTCCAATGCCCCAGACTCGTGAACACATCCTTCTGGCTCGCCAGGTGGGCGTTCCGTTCATCGTTGTCTTCTTGAACAAGTGCGACATCGCTGACCCAGAACTCATCGACCTCGTTGAAATGGAGGTTCGCGACCTTCTCAGCAAGTACAAGTTCCCTGGTGATGACACTCCAATCATCCGCGGTTCTGCTTTGGGCGCACTCGAGAAGGGCACGGGCGCTCGCGATGACGCTGCCAGCAAGTGCATCTTTGAATTGATGGACGCTGTTGATACTTATATTGCTGAACCAGCGCGTCCTCTCGACAAGCCATTCCTCATGCCAATCGAGGACGTGTTCTCGATTTCTGGCCGCGGAACTGTTGTGACCGGTCGTGTTGAGCAAGGTATCGTCAGAACAGGCGACGAAATCGAAATCGTTGGTATCCGTCCTACGTCCAAGACGACATGTACGGGCGTTGAAATGTTCCGCAAGATCCTCGACCAGGGTCAAGCAGGCGACAACGTTGGTGTTCTTCTTCGCGGTACGAAGCGTGAAGATGTTGAGCGCGGACAAGTTCTTGCCAAGACAGGCTCAATCAAGCCTTTTAGCAAGTTCAAGGCTCAAGTGTATATCTTGAACAAAGACGAAGGTGGACGTCATAAGCCATTCTTCAAGGGCTACCGTCCTCAATTCTACTTCCGTACGACAGACGTGACGGGTGTGGTTGAGCTTCCTGCAAACGTGGAAATGGTGATGCCAGGCGACAACGTCGAAATCAGCGTCGAGTTGATTACGCCAGTTGCTATGGAGCCAGGACTTCGCTTCGCAATCCGCGAAGGCGGACGTACAGTTGGCGCTGGTACAGTGTCGACAGTTCAAGGCTAATTCAAACAGCCTTGAATCGATTCTGGAGAGGCTTTCTCCAGATTCAAAAAGCCACCCGAAAGGGTGGTTTTTTTTTGGATAAAATTTTCTTTGGATAAAATTTTGAAGTTCTCAACGAGAGAATGATTGCGTCAACGTTTGACTGTTGGCTTGGCTTGGGGCTGGATATTCTTAATTTCACTTGCTCCGGGCTGGATTCCTCGGATTTCATTGATTTTTGATGTCAGGGTGGAAATTTTCGGGCAACTTGCTCGTGAGGCACCTTCACTTCGAAGCAAGCCTCCCTTGTCAATCAATCGTGCTTGTTCAGAAATGGTTTGAACAGCGTTGCATTCCAGTTGCGCAACTTCCGAATCGCTCATGCTGGCCATTTTTCTCCAGGCCTCGGATGCTCCTTGCGAAGGATCTCCGCCAAAAATATCATAACCCGCGGTTGCAGAGCCCAATAGAGCGCAGGCAGATAGGGCTATTCCTAAGGTACCACCAGCAGCAACACCGCAGCCCAACATGGCGACGCCAATCCCCAACCAAAGAACAGTGGACCTTTGTTGGTCGATATCATTCAGACGATAGGTCAAAGTGTTCAAGTTGACGTAATTTCGAACGAGAGGTTTGGCTCGCGCAAATAGAGATTTTAACTCTGACTCAGATGGTGTGCCATAGACTTTGTCGCTTGAAGCGGCGTACCAACAGCCCCAATTCTTCTCGTTTCGACCAGGGATTTTTTCCTCGACGTGAGCAAAAAGAAAATTTCTTGTCTTGCCGCAATTCGACTGCATTTGAATAAATTCAGATTCGGGCATGCTGTCTTGAGTTTGCGGACTCCGAACAATGCAGCTTGCAAAGACTGCTACCGAGCCTCCAAGCAACAACAAGAGGGGTCTGTTGCGCAGGACTCTTGATTGGGATCGATCTGGGCGAGCAGATGTGCTTCTCAACATTCAGGCTCCATGCGCTGAATCGTTATTGAGTGACAAAACCCAATCGTTCTTTGAGCGAGTCGGGAAGAGTCGGGAGCGAGGACCTCGGCAACAAAAAGGTCGAGAGATTGAAGAGATCTGCAAAAACCTTTGATTTGTCGAGGGTCGACCTGAGGTAAGCATATCCCAAAGACCCACCGGTACCAACCCGGATGCCAATCATCCGATGCACCATGATCGCGTGTTGAGCCCGCCATTGTTGGAGCAGTTCATCCATGTCGACCAAAAGCGTCAGCATTCGGAAGGGTTGGTGAAGGATGGGTTCTTCGCGGTAAAGGTTTATAAACAAAGCCGCATGAGTTGCTTTCAAAGATAGTCTGCGAACACCTTGTTTGACCAATTCGGTGTGAAGAGCTTCATCAAACAAGGCTCTGAAATAATTTTCAGTCTTTTCCACTTCGGAAAGTTGTTTTGTTTTTTCGTCTGGCATCAGCAAAGGATGGTTAGAAATATACTGCCGATCGCGAGTCAGGTGACGTTGAAGTGCCGCCTGATATTCTTGCCAGAAGCTGAATCCGTCATTTGTCTCAATAAAAGGAGTTCTTTCCAGCCATTTTTCAACCAATTCAAATAGTGATGGCGCTGACTCTGCCTTGTCGAGTTGGTTGAATTCTTCGCTGCTCAGAGTCTTCGAAAAGGGCGATTCGCGATTGGCAAGAAGGGGATTTTCGCGTTTGACACCCAATGTGGATTCCAAAACTCGGAACTGTACGCTCTGAAAACCAGAAGCAGGTGAAACAAGGTCTCGGAACTCGAGGAAATCGAGAGGTGTCATTGTTTCAAGAATACGCAGATGGTCGATGAGGACTTTTTGGATTTCTGTGATTCGAGCCAATCGGGCAACTGCAGTTGCCATCATCTTTTCATCGACAGTGACAGCCTTGAAAACGTCTGCAACTGAAGCAAGTTCGTGAAGAATCTGCTTGAACCAAAGCTCATGGGCCTGGTGCACAACAATAAAGAGAAGCTCATCATGAGCTTCTCTTCCGTGTTCAACGCTCTTGGGCGATTGCAGGTTCAGCAGTTCAGGAACGCGGAGATAACTTCCGTAACTCAGAGGCCTGTTGCTGAACTTGTCCATCACTCGCCTTCTTTGACTTTCTCAACTTTGTTGAATTCGATTTCGACCGGGGTTGGACGACCAAAGACCGAGATGAGCAGACGAAGCTTCATCTTGTCGGCTTTGACTTCATCCACGTCACCAACGAAGTTGGTGAATGGTCCGTCGATCACGCGCAAGCGTTCGCCTTTTTCGAAACTCATCTTTGGACGAGCTGCGATTTCTTTGGCCATGTATGCCGTGCGGTTGATGACGCGATCGACTTCTTCATCTGTCAATGGAGGTGGTTCGCGGTTTGGGGCAGCACCGATAAAGTTCGAGATCTTCGGCGTGTCCTTGACGCAGTGGTACGCAGACTTTTCACTGAGATCCATCTGGATAAAGATGTATCCCGGCATCAGTTTCTGCTCGATACGCTTTTTCTTTCCCTTTTCGTCGATTTTTTCGACGGTCTGGGATGGAATGATGATCTGCCCGAAGTAATCACGCAAATTCAGTTTTTTGATGCGCTCCTCGAGAGCTGTTTTTGCCTTTTTTTCCATTCCCGACTGTGTCGTGATTGCATACCAACGCAAGCGTTCGTTGCGAGGTGCTGGAACGGCTTCGGTGGAGGAGTTCTGAACTTCTTCTGTCATTTTGAAAGGACCCTCAGGCAGCTTGACTCATAATGATTTGTATCAATTTAACGAAAACGAAGTCGGACAGGAACATGAAGACCGAAGAAACAGCCACCAGAACTATGACGATCAGGGTCGCACGTTGAGTTTCCTTGAGATCGGCCCACGAAACCCGGGTCAGTTCATCGCCTACATCGACGACGTAATCCTTGAGACGCCGGCTGGCAAACAGAAAAACTGCTGCAACGGCTGTCAGGATTCCAGCGACGGTATTGTTCCAAAGAGAAAAGTTGGGATTTGCAACACTGAAGCCAGAAGCGCTTTGTGGCACGAAATGTTGAGCCACAAAGAGGCCTGCAGCGTGAAATAAATACCAGAAAAATGCGGCAAATATCACATAGAATGCAAGCGCGTATCGATATGCGGAATTGGAAATTTCTGACATTCGGTTATCCTTTGAGCCCGACAAATCACAGACTTCTTAATAATCACGGCTTGCTAACATGGTTTTGGACCTTCGGGCAAGCCGGCGGACAGAGATGGGTCACCAAACGTCCCGCCCGTGTCAGCCCTTCGGCCATTGCTCTCCGGTGGCTGGGCCACCATGAACTTGAGAACGTGTCTTCCCGCACGATCGAGATATTTTCAAGCTCAATCCCGGAAGCATAGAGTTCGAGACACATCAGGCTTTGCAAGTCAGGATAAATTTTGTCTTTTCGAAAATTTTGCGGCGACCTGGGGTTGCGGAATGCTTCGAGATACGCCGTCTCCAATGAGTTTGACCAGCGAGGTAGCGTTCTTAATTTGCACTCAAGATGAGCAGTGAGGGCCGTTTCGACGTCTTGACCGCAGGGGTAGTTGAAGCCTGCGATGGCTGGCCCGATTGTGACGTGCAATCTTTTGAGCCACGGCTCGGGGCTGGGGTCCATCGAAAGGTTTTTCTTCGCCATCCAGTTCAGAACTTCTTGTTGAATGCCGGCAGAATATCCTCGCCAACCCGCATGAAAGCAGCTCGCAAGTTGAATCTGCGTTGATGATTCGAGCGTGATTGCCACTGCGAGACAATCGGCTGTGGAAATCGCGAGTGGGGCGTTGAAATCTTGTCCATCAACAACCAGCCCATCACCCCGTGGCAAATTTGTGGGATCAAAGACGCGCAAAGCGCAGACGTCCTTGGAATGATGCGCAGAAACCCGCCAAGCATCAGGCAATGATTCTGAGCGGGTGACGATCACCCGGGATCCAATGCCACCGTGTGGAATTGCCAACTGTTGAGCGTCATTCAACCAAGATTTTGTAATGACAAAGGCTTCACTGCCAGCGTGTTCTGCAATGAATTGCTCGAATGCCAGCGGCCAACGCGATAGATTCGAATCGCCTTTGAAATTCCCAACGACGTGAATTTTCATTCCTCGCTCAGTTCACCTGCCTGGAAAGTGTTCGATGAGCGACGCGACATTTCTGATTGAAGTGTGCCCAGCAGAACTCCTGTTGCCACACCGACGTTCAGAGAATCAACGGAGGCAACTCCGCCTGGAATTTTGACCAGATAGTCGCAGTGACGTGCGACTTCTTGTCGCATGCCCTTGGATTCATTGCCAACCACCAAAACATAATGGCGGTCCAATGGGAGTTCGTCGTGTCGGGCGCTGGCTTGAAGCGAAGAGCCGACCACCCAGACGCCAGATTTTTTCAGGATTTCAAGCGCGCGATTGATGTTGACCGTGGGAACGAGCTGGAGGCTGAATGCGCCACCTGATGATGTTTTTACCACCAATGGTGTGATTTCAGCTTGTCGGTCTTCACCGAAAACAACGAATTTGGCTCCAAAGAATGCTGCGGTGCGAAGAATCGCCCCGAAATTGCGCGGATCTTGAACTTGATCAAGGACGAGTCCGAGACAGCCGTGAGGCGTGTCTGCCATCATGTCGGGAAGCGATTGAGCGATGTCGTGGATCGTCACGGTTGGGATTTTTGGAACACGCAGACAAACGCGTTGGTGATTCAGCTGTTCATCAGAGGTCAATGGCCATTCTTCATCTTCCTGGCTTTTGCAGAGGGTGATCTTGAAGCCAAGGCTCTTGCACGGCTCGACAATGTTTTTCAGTTGAGCCGGGACTCGACCAGTTTTGTCGGCAATGATGTGCAGGGCGTGAGCCTTGTGATCAAGTGAATCGTCTTGTTGCAGACCTGCAAGGTAGTTTTCAATCGGGCGACGTCCCCAGATATGAAACTGGCGTTGGGTGGTGAATGTTCCGGTCGAAGTCGCCGCTTGGCTTTTGATGCCCCCTGTCGGACGTTCGCTTTGCCGAGTCTTGGATTCAAAAACCGGTCTTTCGTTTGTGCGTCTCGTGTCACGGGCCGCAGGCCTGTCGCCCATGCGTTTTCTGTCTTGGTTTGCAGGCCTGTCACCCACGCGTTTTCTGTCTTGGTTTGCAGGCCTGTCGCTTGGACGTTTTCTGTCTTGGTTTGTAGGCCGTTCGCCCGGACGCTTTTTCCCCTGGAATTCAGACCTGTCGCCGCCTGTTTGGGCACGTCGATTGTGGCCCGCAGGTGACTGATTTTTTGAAGAATTTGGTCGTTTGTTGGATTTCATTTAGGGATGCCTTTCGCGGGAAGTCCGGAAGCCAGAGATTTGGCCATCAGAATATGTTTGGCTTATGAAGATGGCTGTTGCAAGTCTTTTTGGCTTGTGTTACCGAACCCGCTCTGCACTGTGAGGAAGGGTCCCCATGAAACGTACATTTCAACCAAGTAAAAAAGTTCGTAAGCGCAAGCACGGTTTCCGCGCTCGCATGGCTACCAAGAACGGCCAAAACGTTTTGAGACGCCGTCGTGCTAAAGGCCGCAAGCGTTTGGCAGCGACTGTCTATTCGAAATAATCCGTACTACTGTAGTCGGATGAATTCAAAACCCACCTCCCGGTGGGTTTTTTATTTTGATATTGCTGACTAAATTTAATTTTTTTCTTGTTTCTGCAAAAAATCACTCAATTGCCAAGCCTCGTGAGTCGAACACTACAACGAGGCAGGAATTCTTAGTGGAACAACCTCCTCGTTGCTTCAACCCAGGTCATGAGGAGGTTTTTCATGCCTGTCGATCTTCGTTTTTCTCGCAGTGTTTCCTCAAAACGCAGACCTCATGTCGGGCTCACTTTTGGGCTCGCGCTCTTCGCAGTTGCGGCATGCAATGGTCAAACAGCATTCGTTGAGCAAAGCCGGTCTCTCACGCGTGACATTGGTGTCGTTGGATCGGATGAAGACGCACGTGCGCGCTTGGGTAGCGATGCTGTCAAGGCAGCCGGAGCTGAAGGGCCAGTCAAACGCCAATCCCAGCAATCGGCCGGAGATGATTCAGATTCTCCTGGTCAATCTGGTGCGCAGGTAGGCCGGGACTCCCGTACGCCGGACATTGGCGGTATTGGTGGTCCAGTTGATCCCGATGGAATTGCAACGGGAGTTGATGAAAATCAGCGGATCCCTGCCACCAACCCTCAACCTCCGACTGCCGACAAGCAGGAGCCAAGCCCCGTCGATCCTGTTGTGGCACCGACCCCAGTGGCCGACAAAACGCCAGCCCCGCCGGTTGTAACGCTTCCTCCAACCAGTCCAACCCCTCATCCTGGTGATTTGCTGAGCATCACACAGGTACAACCACGCGCAAAAGTCGACATTCTTTGGGTCGTCGACAGCAGTGGATCGATGGCTTGGGCGCAAAATCAACTGAAGAGCAAGTTTCAGTCTTTTGCGCAAAAGCTCAAATCAACCCGGGTGGACTTTCAAGTTGGTGTAACCAGTGTCGACGTTTGTCAGGTGGATTCAAACACCGGCTATGCGATCCCCGATGCGCTCTGTCCGAGTGTCTCGTACATTCCCGACGGCGTGAAGGTTGGTGGAAAAGTGATTGGCCCGTTGAAGGGGACACTGCAGGCGGATCCCACAACTAAAAAGACGATCCTGACTGACACTGCTGATTTTGTGGAGAGTTTCCAACGCACGGCAATGCTGGGAACAAAAGGGTCGGCATTCGAACATGGCTTGTGGGCCGCAAAACTTGCGGTCGAGAAAGCCCTGAAGCCGGGCGGTGAAAATGCAGGATTTGTGCGCAAAGATGCCTCTTTGGCGGTCGTCGTTCTATCGGACGAAGAAGATGACAGCGTGCAAATGTGGTGTGAAGACGGCTATGGGCGCACCAGTCTGACTGCAGATGGCAAAAAAGACCTGAATTTATGCAGCGAGGGAGGCAGCTCGCCGTTTCTCGACGCGTTTGGAATTGCGCCATACGCTTTGATGAAAAACTCAAAGGGAATACCGATGACAACCCACAAATTCACAGCCGACAATTTCAAGTCCTGGGCTGAGACAAATGCTGTGAAGGGATCGGGTAACTTCCGTGTGAGTGCAATAACAGGTTTGCGCAAGTCATCCGGAAATATCGACTGCCAACTCACAACAGGAGGGCCTGAGGAATCTGGAACGAATTACATCAAGGCGGCTCACCTTACGGGCGGTTCAGTCGAGAATATCTGCTCGTCAGATTGGTCATCGGTGCTCGCCAATATTGGCCAAAACACCGTTGAACTTGCCACCCGAATCAAGTTGCCGGCCGGGAAAATTCCTTTTCCGGGTACCATGGAGGTCAGGGTTGACGGCCAGATCCTGGATGCTAATCAGTACGTCTATGACGCGACCGTGCATGCAGTTGTCTTCATGGAGCCACCTGCAATGGGTGCCGAAGTCAGCGTCAGCTACCGCGAAACTTTAGTGGATTGATTCGCAGCGGGACGACTTTTAGATTGTTTGTTTATTTGATCGCCTTTGGTGGAAACACAGGGAACCGTGAGCAAAATGCCCACGGTTCCTTGGCTCATTTGCAGAGTTTTGGGCGTCTTGGCCGCCAGTCGACGTGGACGTACACCCAACCACTGCGTTCTTCGCAATACCAAACAGATGATCATGGCGAATATCTGAACTTTGTTTTCGAGTTTGCATCGGAACTCGAGCCTCATGATTTGTATGCTAAAATATGTATGATTGAAGACCAGTTTGGTCACGATCGCGTGCAACGCTGGCGACCGCGAGCGGTTGACTTCGATTTGCTTTTTTATGCCAGAAGCAATTCATCCGCTTCTGAATTTCGTGTTCAGGATTCCATAATCTACCAGGCCGAAGACAGTAGTTTGCGGATTCCGCATCCGGAAGTTTGGCAGAGAGATTTTTTGTTGAATATGATTGAAGCTGACTTGAAAATTAGTCTCGTTGAACTCCGCGACTTTTTTTGCACAAACAAGGTGGAAAGAGAGAATTAAAAATGACTCTTCAATCGCAAAGAAAAATGCGGATTGTGTTCTTGGGCACCCCGGCAATTGTGGTTCCGGTACTGGAGCGGTTGCTTGTTGCAAATAATCAATTCGAGGTGGTTGCGGTTGTCAGTCAACCGCCAACCCGCGCACCCCGAGGTCAGCAAACAATTCCTTCGCCTGTGCACCAAAAGGCCATCGATACGGGGCTGTGCACACTCACTCCGGATGATGCCAAGTCACCTGCATTTATTCAAGAATTGAAAGAAATTCAGCCAGACCTGTGCGTCACTGCTGCATATGGACAAGTTTTGTCGGAAGAATTTCTTGCCATTCCAGCCTTCGGTACTTTGAATATTCACCCGAGTTTGTTGCCACTGTATCGAGGTGCTGCACCCGTTCAGCGAGCACTCGAAAATGGAGTTTCGCTCACCGGAGTGACGATTGCCCGAACGGTTCGTGCAATGGATGCAGGGCCGGTTGTTGCCCAGGTCCAATATGACGTCGACAAGATCATCAAGGCACCTCAATTGCTTGCTGAGTTGTTTGAAATTGGTGCGCAAAAACTTGTGGATATTCTGCCTGAATATTTTGCTGGAAAGCTCGCCATTGTTGAGCAAGACCATTCGGCCGCAACCAAGGCTAAAAAGATTCAAGTCGAGGAGAGCCTGTTGCAGCCACAAGAGCAGCCCGCCAATGTATTGCACAACAAAGTACGCGCCTTTTCAGGTTGGCCCGGAACCCGGTTGAAACTCCTGTTGGGTGGCGAAGTTTCTGATGTGAAAATCCTTTCAACCCGAGTTTCGCCACATTCAAAGGCAAAAACTGAGAACATTATTTTCAATGGCGAGGCTTTGGAATTGGTGTGTGTGGATGGAAGTGTGCTAGAGATTCTCGATCTCCAAGCGCCCGGGAAGCGAGCTGTCTCAGCTCGTGATTTTTGGAACGGACTCAAATCCAAAGATCTGCGTTGGGTGTGAAAGAAAGGTATCTTGCTGAATGAAAAATTTTGCCTGGATTCGTGATGTTGTTGTCATCATCACCGTGATGGTAGTGCTGCGTTCTTCGATCGTGAACTGGTACGTGATTCCCACAGGTTCAATGCTGCCAACAATCAAAATCCGTGATCACGTCCTGGTCAACAAATTGTCTTACGGATTGATGCTCCCTTTCATGGGCACGCAAATTGTTTCCTGGGACGCTCCCAAGCGTGGAGATATCGTACTGTTCGACAGTCCCATGGAACGCATCACGTTCGTCAAGCGCGTGATTGGTCTTGGCGGCGACAATATTTCGTTCGACAACGGCGTGTTGCAAATCAACAACCAGCGGGTTGATGAATCGCTTCAAGAAGACCGCACCATCCTTGAGGATATGGGCGACGGTTCAGCCTGCAATACTGGAGAAGGCAAGAGCCTTTATGTTGAGAAGTTGTCCGACGGCGAAACCGGACATTTTATCTTGCGCAGCGTCAAGGGTGGCAATACCAATCTGGAAACAAGGACTTGGACAGTTCCGCCACGCAAGCTTCTGGTCATTGGCGACAACCGCGACTGCTCGAATGACGGTCGATATTGGGGTTACGTCGACAGCGAGAAGATATACGGCAAGGCAATACGCGTATTTTATTCAATTAATTCGGGAGAAGGTTGGCTTCCGAAGTTCCGTACAGACCGCTTTTTCGGTAAACTTCAATAATTAATCCTTTCATTCGTTAGTTTGTGGCGTTATGCCGGTCTTCGTGTTCGCGCGTTGGCCGGAAAATTGTTTCCTGCGGTACGCATCCTGACGCTGCCGTCTTGCCAACAATGCAGCGAAGGGCAACGATGGTGCGCTTCTTGGAGCAGAGGAGGGTTTTCAAATGTTGAAGGACAAGGCTTCCCAGTTGGTTGATTTGGCGAAACAAGCAGTGTTGAAAGCGATGTCGCTGACGGAAGAGGAAACGAAAGCGCTTTTGGGTAAACTCCCGTTGGAGCAGATTGGTCAGCGCACAACGGCCGAAGTCGAAAAGATTGTCAGCGGATTGGTGAGCAAGCTGTTTGAAGGTTTGACTGAACCTGTTGAAGACACAGTCCGTGCCGAAGTCGTGAAGATGCTCACCGAACTGAATACGACTCCACGTAATGTTGTTTCAAATCTTCGTTATTTGAATGAGCTTGTTCAGGCGACCGCTCCGCGCAGCCTGACAGATCTTAAAACGTTGCGCACGACGATTGCACAACGTTTGATTGCTGACGCCAAAGAGCGTTTGGCGTCGAACGAAGCAGCGAGCGAGTCCAGCGAAGCCACAACCGAACAGACTGTCAGCACGGCTGCAGTTTCCAAAAAGTCCGGAAAAGGCAACGCGGCAAAACACGCGGAATAATCAATGATCAGTTTCTTTGCGTAGAACTTGAATGTTCGAGCGCAGGAGCGGCCCGGTAGATCCGTCTGACCTGGATCTCACCGGGCCATTTGTTTTCAAGAGTGAAGATAAGATCATCGCTCGGATGCACAGAGTACTTTCCAAGTTTTGCGCGAATTCGGACGTTTTCCGTCGGCCAAGAGAGATCAAGTGCGAGCGGGGTCTGGCCACGGTGCTTGGCAAGTAGTGCAACCAGCTCATCAATATTTTCGTTGCGATGAATAAAGCTCTCGTCGGCAACAAGAAGAATTTGTCTTGCGAGTTCGGCTCTCTTGTCGGCCACGAGTCCAAGAGCCTGGCATGAGCCCTTGACGCTTCCCTCTTCGATACCTTTTCGAACCTTGATCTCCATCCAGGCAGCATCGCCGACTTTTGGTTTGTTTGTCAGGGCGGCATACTGCGATGCAAATACAGAAAGTTCAATTTCGCCGCTGCTGTCTTCCAATCGATAAACGCCAAATTTCTTGCCTTCTTTGGTCACTTTTTCCAGGGCCATAGTGATGATGCCAGCGATTTTGAAGGTGCGGCGTTTGTGCTCGGGCACGTCGTCTGCATCCAGAAAATTGATTGCTTCGCAAATCGGAGCCTGTGCAATTTCACTCAGGTCGTCGGCAAGAAGATCCGCGGGGTGACCGCACATGTAAAATCCCAGTGTCGCCTTTTCGTGATTGAGCTGTTCCATCAGCGACCAGGGCATTGTTTTTTTGAGTTGTATGCCTGCCAAAAGATTGTGGGATGAAGTCTTTTCTGGCGTCAGTCGAGTTTCCAATTCACGCGGGTTGAATCGCTTTTGTGCCGGCATGTTTCGTCGCGTCGGCGCCGTGTTCTTTGAGAGTTCGGATTTGCCCGATGGTTTTGTCTGGCTCTCTTCCGTTGGCGACGAGAACAAGTCGAAGATGCCGTCGCCGACCGAATCTTGCCTTTCAGATTCCTTTGAAATTGCTCTCAGCCAGTTGTCGCTGTTGCCCAGGAGTTCGGCGCGGTTGGTTGCAATCTCATCGAAGGCGCCTGCCTTGATGAGACTTTCAATCACTTTTTTGTTGATTTTGCGGGGGTCCAGTCGGGCAATGAATTCGGGTACGGTTTCGAAATTGCCATTTTGCATGCGCTCTGCGGTGATGAGATCAATGATGCCCTTGCCAAGTCCCTTGATGGCTCCGAGCCCAAACTGAATTGTCTTGGGTGCAGGTATTGTGAACTCGAATTCAGCTGAATTCACACTGGGGGGCAATAAGTTGATGTTCATCCGTTTGCAGTCGCGAACGTAGGCGACGATCTTGTCGGTGTTGTCCAGGTCGCAGGACATGATCGCAGCCATGAATTCTGTCGGATAAAATGTCTTCAGATAGGCCGTTTGAAATGTCACGTATGCGTACGCCGCGGAGTGGCTTTTGTTGAATCCGTATTCCGCAAATTTCGCGATGAGGTCGAAGAACTCGGATACTTTTTGCGGGTCGTGACCGTTTTTGGCAGAGCCTTCCACAAAGCGAGCTTTTTGTCGTTCCATCTCGGCTTTGTCTTTTTTTCCCATCGCGCGGCGCAAAAGGTCAGCTTCGCCAAGGGTATAGTTCGCAAGTACAGCCGCGATTTTTTGAACCTGTTCCTGATAGACGATAACCCCGTAAGTGTCCGCAAGAATCGGTTCGAGTTCGGCAAATGGATATTCAACTGCAGTTTTACCGTGCTTGCGGTTGACAAAGTCGGCGACCATCCCCGAGCCCAACGGGCCCGGACGGAACAAGGCTTCAACAGCAACAATGTCCGAGAAGCACGTTGGCTTCAACTCGGAAATCAGTTTGCGCATGCCGTTGGATTCGAGCTGGAAGATGCCGGTCAGATGCGCCGTAGAGACCATCTCGTAGACCTTGCGGTCTTCCAAATCGATTGTTTCAATATCAAAATCCGGGTTGTGCTTTTTGCGTATTTCCTGAACGGCCTTTTCGATCACCGTGAGCGTTTTCAGGCCGAGAAAGTCGAATTTGATGAGTCCGATTTTTTCCGCAAATTTGTGCTCGAACTGTGTGATCATTTGCCCTTCGGACTCGAGCTGAGGACAGCTTTGGTCGAGAGCGCGGTCGGAAATAATCACACCTGCTGCGTGAATGCCCAGCGAGTTGAGAGTGCCTTCGATGGCCAGGGCACCGTCCCAAAGAATACGTGTGCGTTCATCATTTTCGATGCGTTCACGTAGTCGTTCTTCTTCTTTGTATGCCTGCTCGAGGGTGATACCCGGCGTTTCTGGAATCAGCTTTGCAAATTCATTGCTGTCGAAAAAACTCCAACCCAGGATGCGGGCCAGGTTTTTAAGCGCATTTTTGGCCATGAGACGGCCAAAAGTCACAATCTGGGAGACGTTCTTTGCGCCATAACGTTTGTAAACGTAGTCGAGCACTTCACCACGACGATCCATACAGAAGTCAGTATCAATATCGGGCATGCTGATACGTTCGGGATTCAGGAAGCGTTCGAACAAGAGATTGAAACGGATCGGGTCGATGTTGGTGATGCGAAGTGAATAGGTCACCAAACTACCAGCAGCCGAACCGCGTCCAGGGCCCACGGGAATTCCACGCTCCTTGGCCCAGTTGATGAAGTCCTGGACGATAAGGAAGTAGCCTGCGAATTTCATTTTGTTGATGACTGCGAGCTCATATTCAAGACGTTCTTTGTAAGTGTTCCAAACGTCTTCATTGAATTCACTGCCCACCCACTGCATGACCGCGGGTTTTCTTTGTTCGAGCATTTCACGTGACAGGCGCGCGAGGCATTCATCTGCGGATTCATCAGGACGTTGACGAAAGTCCGGCATGAAAATGCTCTTGGTGTCGATGGCCACCTTGCAGCGGTTCGAGATCTTTACTGTGTTTTCAATTGCTTCGGGATATTCTTTAAATTTGGCAATCATTTCATCGCTTGTGGCGAGATGAAAGTGCAGTGCCGGGTCGAATCCTTGAACATCTGTTTTTTGCAGTTTGTGCTTGATGGCAAGTAACGAAAGGTGCGTGTCGCGATCGGATGTTTTGAGATAATGGACGTCGGCGGTCGCAACAATTCCCAACGACTTTTTACTCGCCAATTGATTTAGAACGGGTAGCAATGCCTTTTGTTCGGGAATGCCGTTGTCCATCATTTCAACAAAGACATTTTCC
>JBDLRR010000252.1:0-5285 GCA_039799985.1 Pseudomonadota bacterium
AGAAGAGATTTTGAAGAAGCAACTGGCGCATCTGAGTGCGGATTCCGAGATCATTTGCGCTCTCAGTGGAGGAGTGGACTCGACAGTTGCGGCAACTCTGGTGAGCCGAGAGATTGGCAACCGCCTTCATTGTATTTTTGTAGATACAGGCCTTCTGCGAAAAGACGAATTCAATGAAACCCTCGAGCTCTACAAGTCAAAATTGAAGCTCAACGTTCACCCCGTCAATGCATCAGAACTTTTCTTGAGCCGTCTGAATGGTGTCACGGATCCGGAACAAAAACGCAAAATCATCGGCAAAACTTTTATTGATGTGTTTGAAGCCGAAAGTAAAAAATATGCGAACTGCAGGGCTTTGGTTCAAGGAACGATCGCCAGCGATGTCATCGAATCTTCTCATTCCTCAGCTCAGGCACAAGTGATCAAAAGCCATCACAACGTCGGTGGTTTGCCTGAAAAGATGAACATGTCGCTTGTCGAACCGCTGCGCCATCTGTTCAAAGACGAAGTCCGCTTGCTGGGCAGAGAGTTGGGAATTCCCAATGACTTCATTCGTCGCCACCCGTTCCCCGGTCCGGGTCTCGCTTTGAGAGTTCTGGGTGAAATCACCCAGGATCGGCTCGCGCTCCTGCGGGAAGTTGACAAAGTCCTGATTGACCAACTCAAGATAGACAATTTGTATGACGCTGTCTGGCAGGCTTTTGCTGTCCTGCTGCCTGTCAAATCGGTTGGCGTCAAAGGTGACGGCAGAAGTTATGATTCCGTTGTAGCCCTGAGATGCGTTGGATCAACCGATGGCATGACCGCAGACTGGTCGAAATTACCTCTGGAATTTCTGGCAACTGTATCGCGCAGAGTCACCAATGAGGTTCCTGGCGTCAGCCGTGTCGTTTACGACATCACCTCCAAACCACCCGCGACAATTGAGTGGGAATAGGCTGAATATTCAGTAAAAACAAATTCCGATGCCGCTCCGATGTGCACTTGAGCGGAGTGTGAACTTGCGTTAAGGTCGCGTCGCATCTGCTATTTGGTCAACACCAGAAGGAGCTTTCCGTGGATTACAAAGTAAAAGATATTGCTCTTGCTACCCAGGGCCGCCGCGAAATCGAAATCGCGGAAAAAGACATGCCAGGACTGATGATCCTCCGTGAAAAGTTCGGAAAGACAAAACCCCTCAAAGGCGCGCGCATTGCAGGCTGCCTCCACATGACCGTGCAGACTGCCGTTCTGATTGAAACTCTTATCGAGTTGGGCGCTGAAGTTCGCTGGTCAAGCTGCAACATCTTCTCGACTCAGGACACTGCCGCTGCAGCAATTGCAAAGGCCGGCATCCCGGTGTTTGCTTGGAGAGGAGAAACAGAAGACGAATATTGGTGGTGTGTTGAGCAATCGCTGAAGTTTGCTGGCGGCAAGGGCCCCAACATGATCCTCGACGACGGCGGCGACCTGACCTCTTGGGTTCACAAGAAATATCCACAAATGCTGGCCGAAATCCGCGGTATCTCGGAAGAGACGACCACCGGCGTGCATCACCTTTACCAAATGCTCAAGCGCGGCGAATTGAAGGTGCCTGCGATTAACGTCAACGACTCGGTGACCAAGAGCAAGTTCGACAACCTTTACGGATGTCGCGAATCACTTGTAGACGGAATCAAACGCGCCACCGACGTGATGGTTGCAGGAAAGACAGTCGTTGTCTGCGGATTTGGCGATGTGGGCAAAGGTTCAGCCAGATCGATGCGCAGCATGGGCGCTCGCGTTATTGTCACTGAAATCGACCCCATCAATGCACTTCAGGCTGTGATGGAAGGATATGAAGTCCTCACACTCGAAGAAGCGCTGCCTGAAGGACACATCTTCGTCACCGCGACAGGTTGCTGCGATGTGATCAAGGCTGAGCACATGCAGAAAATGAAAGATCAGGCGATCGTCTGCAACATCGGCCATTTCGATGTCGAAATCGACGTTGCAGGTTTGAAGGCAACTCCCGGCGTTCAGCACACAAACGTCAAGCCTCAGGTCGACAAGTACAAATTCACTTCTGGCAATGAGATTATCCTTCTGGCCGAAGGCCGTCTCGTGAATCTGGGCTGTGCAAACGGGCACCCGTCTTTTGTCATGAGCACGAGCTTCACCAACCAAGTTCTGGCTCAAATTGAACTCTGGACGAATTCGAAGAACTACCCCGTCGGCGTTTACGTTCTGCCCAAGAAGCTGGATGAGGAAGTGGCTCGCCTACACCTGGCAAAACTGGGCGTCAGCCTGACGAAACTGTCGAGCAAGCAATCTGAATACCTCAATATTCCCGTTGAAGGTCCTTTCAAGCCCGACGCTTACCGTTACTGAATTGTTCGAGTCAGTCTGAATGAAAAGCCGTCGCACCTGAAATGGGGCGACGGCTTTTTGATTCAATTCGACAAATCTTCAGCGGAAATTTTTTTCAGAAACCTCTGCTGTCAGTTGATGAGACTTGAGTCGGGTGACGGGACCGAGGGCTGACACTCCGCCGCAAGTTCTCGCAATCGAGGCTCGTCTACCGAAAAGAATTTATTGCAGTAATGACAACGAATCTCTGCTGATTTCTTTTCGTCGGCAAGACTCATCAATTCGCGACGCCCCAATTGCTTCAACATATGCTCGACGGATTCCTGAGAACAAGAGCAACCCCAGGTGGGGTTTAAACTGTTGATTGCCCTGACTTGATGAGGAATCAAACGAGGAGCGAGAAGGTCGGGATCATGAGCGGCATTTCCAAAAATTGAACGCAGAGGCGGTAATGCATTGACGTGCGACCAGAGTTCACTTGAGGTCTCACTGTTGAGGTTTGGCAGTTCAAGATAAATGACGCCCACTGCATACAACAAATTGTCTGTTGGGTTGTGCCAGCAATCTACCTTGAGTTTGCACTTCATTTGATAACTTGCAGCGAGATGTTCATTCAGGGCCGTCTCGAGCAAATGAGTCTCTGTGCCCGTGATGCCCTCAAACAACTTGTTGGTGTTTGATTTGCTGCGCAAGGAGCGAATGACCCACGGCAATTGGGGTTTGCCACCGGCATCTATATCACCAATGATTTCGGACTCACTGTTGCACTCCAAGTATCCACGAGTGACCGCATGCCTGGTCGTCTCGATACCCAAGGTGAAGTCACCACTTGCCTGGATCCTGAGATTGATGCGCTCTTCATCTTCAAGAATGGAGGCCAAAAGGACGCCTGCGAGCAATCCCTGACCCAAAATTTCAGCTCTTGGGGCATTGAGCTCATGAAGGCTCTGCGCATGCCGTGCCAGTGCAGTCAGATGAACCATTCTGAAAGCGTATCGTGTCTCGACATCGGTGCCGTAAAACAGGTAGTCTTGAAACATTTCGTTTTCCTTGGTGGGCTTTTTTCGCACTGCCAATCGGGTCGCCTAACACAGGTCAGGTAAGGAGTGAAGCGTGAAAGTTCTTGTCACAGGTGGAGCTGGGTACATTGGCAGCACAATCTGTTCGGCTCTCAAAGACGTCGGTCACACGCCGGTGATTCTTGATTCGCTTGTGACCGGACAACTAGCCTTCACAAAAGGACATATTTTTTACCAAGGGGATATTGCGGACAAGAGCCTGGTCGAGCGCATCCTGAAAGAACATCCCGAAATTCGGCTTGTCGTGCACTGCGCTGCACTGATCGTGGTGCCCGAGTCGATGGAAAAGCCATACGAATATTACAGGGAAAATGTTTCAAAATCAGTTGAATTCTTCCACACCCTGGTGGGCCACCGTATTGAAGGTCTGGTGTTCAGCTCATCCGCCTCGATTTATGACGTTGTTCCCCATTTCAAGGTGACCGAGCAGTCGCCCCTGAACCCGCAAAGCCCCTATGCCCGCACCAAATACATGATGGAAATGGTCCTGCGTGATTTTACCAACGCATATCCTCTGAAAGCCATCGCCCTCAGATACTTCAACCCGATTGGAGCAGATCCCAAATTGCGGAGCGGCATTCATGTGCGAGAGCCATCGCATGTGGTCGGCAAACTAGTTGATTGTGCTCGCGGCAAGCTGGCTCAGTTCCAAATTACCGGTGTGACTTGGCCAACCCGAGACGGCTCGGGTCTGCGTGATTACATTCATGTTTGGGATCTGGCACGGGCTCACGTTGCTGCGTTGGAAAATTTTGATTCTGTTTTCTCAAGCAAGAAAACGTCGAACGAGGGTTATGAGGTCATCAATTTGGGCACAGGCAACGGAGTCACGGTGAAAGAACTCGTGCACTCGTTTGAAACCGTGTTTGGAAAAACTCTCAACAAAACTGAAGCCCCACCACGCCCAGGCGACAATGCAGGTTCATTTGCAAGCTGCGAAAGAGCCTTGGAGTTGTTGAAGTGGCGCGCTGAAAAATCGATTGACGATGGTATCCGCGATGCACTCCGCTGGGGAGATTCCCGAAAGGCGATTCTCGGATACGACTGAACCAGACCAAGTTTTTTCAGCCCAGATCAATTATTTCTGGTCAAATAAAAGCGGCCAAGACTCGCCTGATGTGCAACGCTAGTCTCCTCGCCATTCAGTCCGGGGAGGCTTCACCATGCATTATCGAAACTTTCAAATGTTGATTCTCATTCTATTGTTCGTGAACGGATGTGGCAGCTGGTCGGAAGACGAAAACACCAAGCCAACACAACCAGTCATCCAAGATGACAACAAGGATAACGTCACCCCAGTTCCAGGCACACCTTTAGGTCTGCCATCGACAGACGCGACACCGAAAGAAATCAGCCCTGACCTCACAGGATCCGAAGACGACGGTCTCGATTCATTTCCCTCGGGAGAGATCCTAGAGCAAGCGCAAGATGGAACTGACTTCCGAATCTGGCTTGCTCATCCGAAAAACCATTCCAAAATAGAGAAAATCGGGCAACTGTCGCAAGACGGAGAAGTTCTGAACCTTGAGGCGGATGCGACCCTAAGCTTCTCAGACTTTGCATCGAATGCACCACTGACAATCAAAACAAACGGCTACAACCTGACGCTGATAGGAAAAACATTCAACCTTCTGAAGATCGAATCGAAAAGCCTCATACGTGATTCAGGAAGCGTGAGGATCTTTGCGTATGGTTCAAGTCTTCCCATGATCGACACTTCGGGCTCCGATGGAAAGCCTGGCACAGACGGTGAATGCACAAATGAAAGTCTTTGTGTTCCGGTCTCCGACAGATTGACCCGAATACCCGTCGGCATTCCCCAAGTCTCCTGGATGCAGCGACAAGAAGAGAAGTCCTGGGACTGGAATGGTCAGTCAA